>CANOGH010000037.1 GCA_947565505.1 uncultured Candidatus Saccharibacteria bacterium
CTCTGATACAGCCCGAATTAGTAGTATGACTGAAGATACGCTAGCGGGCATCAACGAAGATTCTCTCGATCGCATGATCTCCGCTTTTCAACGCGGTGAAGGTACGTCCGAGCAATTGCAGTCCTTCATCAAGCTCTCGGAAAATACGGTCAGGCTTGGCAATGATGGTAAAGTCAAACTTCAGGCCAAAATCCGCAATAAACTTAATTTGGTACCGAATTTACTTAATATTGCAGGAGGAAACCTCAATCGCGCCATTGATTCCTATAATTCCGCTGTAGCTAGCGGTGATGTGGCTGGACAAGCGCAGATATCGGCGGAAATTGGTCGTCTAGCTGAGTCTTTGGGTGGTTCTGCTGGGGGGCAATCGATTTTGAGATCGGTCATTCAGGGGCGTGCTGCTAACCCTTCAATTGGAACGGCTGGGCTTAATAATCTTGGCAATATAATTAGGAGCAGCGCTAACTATAACAGGAACTATGGCGGAACGAACTCTACTCCGGGTATGCGCGCTTTACTAAGTGACATTTCGAGTGGTAATTTTAGCCATCTTACTGCCGCTAACCAAACTGAATATAGAGACTCTAATAATAACAAAATTCTTGGTAACACGCATTACGAACAGGCCGGTTTAATTGACACTAGAAATATAGCAACGCATGCTGATTCTGGTAACGGAGAATTTGGATTCAACCAGCATACGGACTTCTCTGATGTTGCGGATGATAACATTGCTGAGTTGGCTCGTATCGTGCAAGAAGCAAAAGCTAGCGGTTATTCTGGGGCAATCTCCGCAAGTGATGTTTCTCATCTCGCTGATGCTGCTGCGCGTACTATCACTTCTAATCCCGCCATGCGATCAGAGGCTAAAGCAGCTAAAGTGGAGAAGCTTAACGAAATTCTTAAAATCGCAGGCAGAAGCACGATTGATCCAAATAATATCCGCATGCCAGAACCGATACCTGCGCCTCCTCCAGGGTATAGCACCTCCGGAATTTGGATTGGCGGTGGAACGGAAACCAAACGCGACAAGGCTGCGTTTGAGGCTTGGGCTCAAGAAGCTGAGAACATAAGATTAAGAAATTCTAAGCTCTAATTCTCTGTTATTATCGCCTATTCTGTGGTATAATAAAGGGTATGAGAAGTTTATCTACAGATTTGAAGACAAAAATGGGTGACAAAGTTCGGCTGGCTGGTTGGGTGAACTCCCGCCGCGATCACGGAGGATTGATATTTATTGACTTGCGTGATCATCAGGGAGTGATTCAGCTAGTTATCACGCCGGAAATTACAGCGGCTTTTAGCATTGCAGAGAAATTACGCGATGAATTTGTAATTTCAGCAGAAGGCACGGTGCGCGAGCGTGCCGCTGAACTAAAGAATCCTAATATTGCAACTGGAGATATCGAAGTCGTTGTAGATAAATTGGAACTAATCAACCGTTCCGAGCCTTTGCCGGTAAACACACATGACGAAGGTGATCAATCGGGTGAAGATCTGCGACTCAAATACCGCTATCTTGATTTGCGCCGCCCTTCCATGCAAAAAATGCTCAAAAAACGCGCCGAGTATTATCATATCATCCGTGAGTACATGGATAGTCATGATTTTATTGAGGTGACAACGCCGATTCTAGCTAACTCGTCACCTGAGGGCGCTAGAGACTTCTTGGTGCCGTCTCGAGTTCATCCGGGGAAGTTTTATGCCTTGCCGCAAGCTCCACAGCAGTTTAAGCAACTCCTAATGGTAGGTGGCGTGCCACGTTATTACCAGATTGCTCCTTGCTTCCGAGACGAAGATCCTCGAGCAGATCGTTTGTATGGCGATTTCTACCAGCTAGATATGGAAATGGCTTTCGTGGAAGACGGTGAAGTTGTGCGCCAGACTATGGAGCCTTTGATCAAAAAGCTAGTCAAGGAGTTTGCGGGTAAGAAATTAGTCAGTGAGGATGTGCCGCGCATTCCGTACCGTGAGGCAATGGATAAATATGGTACCGATAAACCAGATTTGAGGTATGGACTGGAATTAGTGGATTTGACTGAAGACTTGAAGGGCTGTGAATTTAAAGTTTTTCAAGCTCCATGCGTAAAAGCAATTTGTGTGCCCGGAGGTAGTAAATTTACGAGAAAACAAATTGATGATTTCACCGAATTGGCGCGCAAAAATGGGGCTGGCGGCCTGGCTTATATTATTTGTGAAGAGGGTAAAGGTAGAGGCCCGGTAGCGAAGTTCCTAAAGGACGAAGAGATTGCTACTATCAGAGAAAAGACTGGCGCCCAGGACGGCGATGCTATCTTCTTTGGCGCAGATACTCGTCAAAAAGTCAATAAGGTGCTAGGAGTAATGCGCATTGCTTTTGCTGACGTTCTTGGTCTGAAGGATCCTCAGGAAGTTGCACTTTGCTGGGTAGTTGATTTCCCGCTCTACGAATTAGACGAAAAGACTGGTAAAATTGATTTTTCTCACAATCCTTTCTCGATGCCAAAGGGCGGAATTAGGGCGCTAGAAGAGACCAAAGATAAGCTGGAAATCGTTGCCGATCAATACGATATGGTGATGAATGGGCTCGAATCCTGTTCGGGTGCAGTGCGCAATTATAACCCAGAAATTATGTACAAAGCTTTTGAAATCGTGGGCTATAGTAGGGAAGAGGTGACGGAACGTTTTGGCGGCATGCTAAATGCCTTCAAGTTCGGTGCTCCTCCACATGCTGGCTGTGCTTTTGGCCTTGATCGTATGCTAATGGAGCTACTGGACGCTAAGAGTATTCGCGATGTGGTGGCTTTCCCAAAGAATGGCTCTGGGATTGACCTCATGATGGACTCACCGTCCATAGTGGATGCTGAACAATTGGCGGAATTAAAATTGGAACTCACGGAAGAAGATTAGTATAGCGCTCAGATTTTCCTGAGGATTGGTGAGAACGCCATTTTGTCGATTGTTCTAAGACGCACTACAACGCCCTCTCTGGATTAAAACTGCCAAGAGGGTGTTGCAGTGTTTACGCCAAGCTTATTGTTGGTTTCCAGGCTGAATAATTAATAGGAGATGCAACTCATTTACGGTTTGCCTGTCCTATTAATCGAAATGGTAGAGCATAATGCAGCCAGCGAGCGTAGTTGGTTTTGAGAAAGTCGGCCTTATGTAGTATGTATCATTGATGTCTTTATATCCGTATCCACCTTCGGTGCCAAAAGACTAATCTAGAATCTCTTTCTAGCTTTAGGCTATTTAATTTATCTAAAGAATCGTGCTCCCTATCTTACTATAAAAAGCGACACTATAATCGGGCGTCTGAAACCAATGCGCAATAATCACATATTACCTTGATGATAATTACACGAAATATACCGACCATGATGTCGCTTTTATATCGCGCTTATTCATCAAGATAAATAATTGTTATAATAACAAAAAATCATCTTAATAATACGTAACACAATGATTTTAGACGCTCTCATTATACCACCATTTCATTTTCAAAAATAACCTGACTCCCTAAACCATCTTCATCTGTTTGCGAACCTGATAGCCTAGTAAATTGCGAAGGTAGTTAAGCAGGTAGCCATTAATGCTTCTAGGAAATGAGGTAACTAGATGAAGATGGTTCTTGAGATAATCAAATACACATTCAATCTTCTCTCTAACCCGAAGGAGTGCAATCTGGGCTTTTGAAGTAAGTTTCTTCTTTTGCTTAGGATGAGGCGGGGCAAGAAGTAAACAGTGATATTCTTTCCATATCTTTTCTCGCATTACTCTAGCATTATAACCACCATCGCCTACTAGAATTTTAGTTGTATCATTGATTAGCTTTATCACTTGAGCAGAATCGGCTTCATTTGCTGGAGTGAACAATATCCCACAAAGGTTACCATCTAGATCACACATTGCATGCAGCTTAAAGCCATACCACCAGCCTTGATGGTTCTTACCCCAAGCAGCATAACCTTTAGCCACTTTGTGTGCTTTGCCCCGACAAGTGCGACAAACCGGCAGCATCGTAGAATCAATCAACTTGATTGGTGCATTAGTGTTAAATGTTTGTTCTAGCAGATAAGCCAAATGCGGAATAGATCTATGACAATGTTCTACAAACTTGCTATAACAAGGTAGCTTAAAATCTTCAGAATAATTAGTAATAGCCCATTTCCAGACATACATAAGAGTCTTTTGGGGAGCGGTTAGATGAGAAAAGAGCAAGATAGTGATCGTCTCGGATATTGTAAGATAAGCTGGTCTGCCATTTTTCTTCATTGTTAGTCCACCAGAGCCTAATTCTTTAGGTAAACTATCGTCTACCCAAACAAATAAATCTATGATATTATTCTTATGTAAAATACGCATCTTTCGTGTCTTTCTGCTTATGTTTGCAATATATTCTCAGAATAACACAATCTGCGTATTTTTGTTGCTATCCGGAAGAAGTTTAGGGAATCAGGTAAAATACCCTTGACTTTTTAAACCACTTGTGCTAATATAGAATTAACCTAGTTTGGCGAGCTGGACTGATTTTGATGAGAAAGTATTCCGTAGAGACTAAGTCAATAATTGCATGTTACACTGTACGCGGCTATCTGGGAAAGTTTCTGATAAGAATATTGGTTCAAGGATGCAGTATTGCCGTCATCCTTAGACAATAGTTATAACGCATTTATTTTAGAGAATTAAAACAACCTTAAAATTGTGCAGATTGCGGATTTTTCTGGGGTATACCTCTTTTACTCCGTGGACGTTCGTGTTACAATCAATCTATGGTTTGTATTGCTGCATTTATTATTCTATGCCTTGTGGGGGTTTTTGTTGCCTTTCTAAGCATCTTCCGCCGCGATATTGGTAAGAAATATTGGGCGGTTTTTAAAAAGTCTTGGGGTTGCGTTGGCAAAAGAGTACGCTTGCAGAAGTGTGAAACTAATTTTAAGGACGATGTCAAAACTACCTTACTCAGTAAAGTAGTTTTGAAGCATCCGAAATGGGTCAAACCTCTAAGCACTATGATTGAAGTTTTTTCTGTGGTAATTGTCTTTATTACGGTCTGGTCACTGGTTGAGGCGGTTAAGGCCATTTTAGCGCTTTGGGTATTCGGAACTTGTAATGTCTCTCAGCCGGCCAGCTGCGCTCTAGGAGCTGAGGTTTGCGGAATTGATGCAAGAGAACCGCGAAACCCGATTGAATGGACCGGCCGCTGGTTTTCAGAATGGGGGGAAATTTTTGCCAATATTCCTGATCGCTTCCGCGATTGGAAGGTAGAGGATTTTCTAGTAGAGCCCTACACTTATGCTGTAGAATATCATGATGATAAGCCTCTAGCAATGGATATTATTGATCCGGGCTGTTCGGTCTGTCTTCAGTCTTACCGCAATCAGCAAAAGACGGGCTTCTTTGAGCGATACAATACGGTCTTAATGGTTTATCCGATTGAATTACCCGACGGTGGTTATAAATTTGAAAACTCTGATCTGATTGCGCAGTATTTTTACGCTGCGAACCTGCTCAAAACCGATTACGCTCGCCAGATAATCCAGAAATTGTATACCGAAAAAGATGAGGATGGCGTTAGTTATCAAACGGTTTTTTACGGGCTGAGCCATGAGCAGGCAGAGCAAACCTTGCAGGCCTGGTTGAAAGAGTTTGGAGCAAATAAGTCTCAGATTGCTGAGATTGATAAAGCGGCTCAAGGCACAAAAGTGGCAGAAATTTTGTCTGAAGTCAAAACGATGGTCGAAGACAAGATCCACGCTAAGGGCATACCAACAATGATTTACAATAACCGCAAACATAATGGGCGGTATAGCGATGAATAAAATTGTATCTCGAGCCGTAATAAGCGGAATTATTTTGTTAGAAAATCTTGGTGTGGTTAATAGTAGCTTTGCCATAGATGATACACAAAAAGGCGCTATTGCACAAAATTGCGGCACGATCCAGCAGAATTTGCGCAATTTGCAGCGCGTTGACTCTAAAACACGCACCTATCTAGGCTCGGTTTATGAGTCGGTAGCAAATGATTTCCTGATCCCGCTGAATTTGCGTCTCGTTCGTAATAATCAACCAGAAGCAATTCTAAGTAATATCCAGAGTGATTTTACCGGGGAACAATTACGCTTTAAGTCGCTCTATACTGAATATATGCGAGAGATGGAAGCTTTGCTTGCTACCAGTTGTCAGTCTGAGCCAGAAAAATTTTATGATCAACTGCAGAAAACCCGGGAAAAGCGTCAAGATTTGCAAAAAAGCACTAACATTTTGCTGAATCTTACTAAAGAACAGGTAAAAACCGTCAAGAAAATTCGGGAGGAACTCTAAATGGCAAAAGAAAAATGGGATAAAGGTCAGTGTAATTTGGTGATTTTGGGTATAGGGGCAACCATAGTAACAGGAATTACTTTAACTGCTAGCCTTCTAGTCTATCGAAATTCGGGTGATATTTATCTTGATCGCTCAAGACCCGGTTATTTACCTGAAGAAGATGAGGTGGAAGAAGTGCAAAATAATACTACCAAATTTGTTTATTCTGATTCGGGCGAGTTAGATAAAGCGGAGCTAGATCAGTATTTGGAGGCAATGCAAGCCATTGTGGAAAAACTAGAGGATTCAGCCCAGCCCTATGCTGAAGAACCGCTATCTGATAAGAGCCTTGGTCTCCCAACAGAGACAACTCCGACCGACTAGGCTTCTATCGCTCGCTACCATCTTCGGTTGTCCGAGGAGCAAAGACCTCCTGCAAATCGGTTGCTTGATTGTCAACCCAAAATTCCTTTCGCCACCACGCGTCACCTGGCCCTGCGCTCATTAGTAAGATCAAATAACCTTTTTCGCGCCACTTCCGCAGTTCTTCAGCCAGCTCCTCGCCAAACTCCGCCTTCTCGGCAACTTTTTTATTACTTAATTTTTCAATATAATCTGAAGGAGCAAGCACGCGCACCTTAGGGTTTTCCCGGGTTAAATAAGTAGGCGTCCAGTAAATCTTACTAATATCCTCAAATGCATCGCGATACAAATCCGCCAATTCTGCCTGCCTGGTATTTTGATGTGGCTCATAGACTACCACTACCCCTTTAAGACCTTGGCGATCTGCCTCTTCTTTTGCTATCTCCACGGTGGCTGCTACTTCTTCGGGGTGATGTGCATAATCAGAATAAAATCCCGGCGCAATCCTTTCAAATCGTCTACCCACGCCTGGAAAATCGTTGACAATCTTAATTAATTTTTTTCGCTGCGAACGCAACTTGGCTTTTTTACCAAGTCCAGTAGGTGCCGGCAACATCGCTTCAATCGCATCTACCGCCAAAGTCGCATCATAACGACGCACCTCTCCAGCTAAATTTAAGTCGGCGTCAATTTCGTCCCCGTAGATCGTATTTTGGCTCTGATCGATAAACTGTTGAAACGCCGCCTCATATTCTTCGACTGACTGGTAAATATCGGGGTGATCATATGTGATGCACGGGATAATTGATAGCCAAGGATGGAAATTCAAAAAATTACGATCATATTCGTCCGCTTCATAAATGAAGTATTCGGCATTCTTCTCATAATGACCGGCTGGCGCAAACGGTAAAGTCGTGCCAATAATATATGATACCGGTATACCTAGTTTCATGGCGATCCAAACGATCATCGCTGTAGTTGTAGTTTTCCCATGGGTGCCAGCAACCGCTACCATTTTCAGTTTAGACTTTTTAACCAAGTAACTGATCAATTCATCACGTTTTGAAATTTTTAATTTGTGTTTTTTAGCAATTTGTAATTCCGGGTGATCTTTTGGTAGAGCAGAAGTGTGAACAAACCAATCAATCTTCTCATTTTTGATGCAACTTTTCAAAAAACTTCCATCCTGGATGCCCAAACAAATTTTAATATCATTCTCTAGCAATTCTCCTGTAATTGCGCCAGCATTAAGATCTGAGCCGTAAACACCTAAACCCGCCCCCTTAGCCATCAACGCCAATGGGCCCATACCTGTGCCAGAAATTCCCGAAATATAGATATTCATTGATAATTATTATATCACAGCTTCGCATTTTGTAGTATAATAAAAGTATAGATGGGTGGCAAAACGAAGAATCATATCAAGAAAACACTCCGCACCAAGTTCAAGGGCATTCGCACTTGGCAATTGATTTTGGTGTTTATCCCGTTGGCTTTTGTGGTGGCAACTTTGTTAAGGTTTGACCATCTTAAAATGACCGAATTGCGCGACCAAGTATTAGCGGCAGATGCTAGCGGTGATGAGGCCAAGCTTTCTCAAGCTCTTACGGAATTGCGAGATTTCACCTATACTCATATCGTAGTCAATCTTCAGGATAATAATGGTGACCGAGAGCTATTTTTCGGTACTGGTCCGTTCTACCTTGAGAATCAATATTTACGTCTTGCAAACGCCGCCATCGAGGAGGCACAAAACAATCTTGCAGATGATTCCAATCCTAACGGCAACATTTATGCTGCAGTAGGTGATATTTGTAAGCCTCTAGCTATACAGAATGGTTGGCAGTGGAACGATCAGGCTAATCTGGACTGCTGGACCAGCGAGTTAGCAAAATACCCTACGATGGATGACCTGAGTGTTAGTTTGACGGCTAATGTCCCCTCCACGGAGCTTTTTCGCTATAATTACGCTTCACCGGTATGGGCGCCAACTTATGCGGGTATTCTCTTATTGGTTGCCTCGGTATTATTTTTCATTATTCTTATCCGCGCTATAATTTGGCTAGTATTAAAAATTGCCTTACTTTTCTTAAAATAAATTCACATTTATTTCATATCTTATCACCCCTGTAAAATGCCTACGTTTTGCCAACTTTACGCTTTTCTCTGTAAAATCTCTGAAAAACTCCTTGACACTCTAGATAGAAAAGACTAATATAAGGATATAATTAATTTAAGAAGGAGACCTAAAGTGGCCTATAAGCATACCAATAGTAAAGGCACTACTTACTATCTACATAAATCAGAAGTTACCTTGCGCGGTGGCAAACCTCAGACAATCTATTTCTTTACTAAGAATGAAGAAGGTGGCAAAGGCACACCTTGTGATTTACCAGAAGATCGCGTAGTTAATGAGAATCCACGCAATGGCTTTTTGACGCTCAAGAAGAAAGATTCTGCTAAGAAATAAGTCACTTATTTATCTTTGATCAATATCGTGCGCTAAATTTAGGCGTACGATATTTTTAGGACTACAGTTCAGGCTGATTTGTAGCATCTATCCACCAAAAACAATCCAGCGCGCTAAACTAGCTTAATACTAGTCTATCACGTTTATGTTAAAAAGTCAATAGTAAAATCATGTTTCTTATGAACGGTGATAAAAATACGATAGACTAGTAGCCAGAAAATCATTTTAAAACCAAATTCTGCTTAATCTATCGTAAAAGTAGTACGCTCTATTAGGCAAAACATGGACGAGACGCTTTTTGGCAACGGCACTAGGTTTATTATATCTTCTTGTTTCATTAATCTGTAAGGTGTGGTACAATAGGAACATAAGAACATGGGGGCGTAGCTCAGGGGTTAGAGCAGGCGGCTCATAACCGCTTGGTCGTTGGTTCGAGCCCAACCGCCCCCACCATATTAGACATTGAATTTTGATACCAAATGTAGACACAGATATGTAATTATGAGTAAAGAATTGTTAGATGTACTTGATGAAAATGGTCTGCCTACAGGTGAGGTTCTCTCGCGTGATGAGGTACATCACCAAGGATTATGGCACCGCGCCATTGTTGTTGCTGTCATTAATGATCATAATGAGATTCTATTGCAACAAAGAAGTACTAATAAAGAAAAGAATGCGAATCTGTGGGATATCTCGGTAGCGGGGCACCTTGCCGCAGGGCAAGATTCACTATCGGCTGCGGCTCGTGAAATTAGTGAAGAAATCAATGTGTTTCTAGGTTATAAAACGGAAATTAAGGATTTTCGCTATATGACCTGTTTCCGTAAGGAACAAAAATATAGTGATAATTTTATTGAACGTCAGTTTTATGATTTCTTTGTGCTGCGTACATCAAAGTTAGAGGCAGCTAGCATTCAATTTCAACAATCAGAAGTGCAGGCAGTACGGTTTGCTGATCTAACGACTATTCAACAGTTGGCGAGTGAAGGCGTCTTGGTAGAACGTCCCGAGGTATATCGCGTATTGCACAATTATCTCTTTAGATTTTAATCACGCATGATATTATTATTTGGCATAACTGTATTGATGACATTTTTTTGTGGTTTTTAAGAAATGCTTTATTGTTGCGCTACACATTTTTTGAGATGCTCATGCTGCATTTTTGCAAAAATAATAAGTGACTTATTGATCAGTCTTGAGATGTCTCCATGGCTTTTCTTTCTCAACTCTTCCAGTTGATCGAAAAATATCTAATATACTTTTTAATACAAAATAATTCATAATTTTACGTTCTACTAAATACTTTTTACTCATTAACCGGGTTTCGGGAACAGATTTAGCGTAAATACACATCTTTCTGGAAAAATGACCACTTTTTGCAGCAATGATCTCGTAAATCATTAGACCTTATTCTAGTTAATAGAATATAATAAAAAATATTTCGATATATTAAAACTTAGTACTGGTATATAGAATAATTTATTTTATCCTATGTACTAGTATTTTTCGGTAAAATTATGGAATAACTCTTTGGATCTTTTATTTTCAAATGTTTACGCAAAATCCAATGATTCGCATCGCTGTGTCTAAAAATGTCTTTAATATGGCAGACAGCGACTCTAGGCTAGACGCACTATTTTTGACTAATCAGCCGAAAAGATTCGCCATAATTTATCTTACCATATACTAGTCACTATCCCGTCAGACGTAGTGATCCGCTTATTCATGTTATGAAATCAGATATGCTATAATTAAGCTATGAATAAAATTAAGACTAAAATTCGGCGCGTCTCGTACAAAATAAAGCATAATTATTTGTCGATGAATAATATCGTCTTGGTGGCGGCCGTTGGGTGTTGTCTTTTGTGGGCTTTTGGCGCAATTTCGTCGATGTCTCGTAATTGGGAATTGGCGGAAAAAGTGATGAATCGCGAGCGTGAGAAAAGTCTATTGGAATTAGAAGTTGATACGCTGGAACTTGAAAATACCTATTTCCAGACAGAAGAATATCAAGAATTAGCGGTGCGCAAACAACAGAACAAGAAACTACCTGGTGAAACTCTCATTTATCTCCCGCCCAATTCTGATGAAGCATTACATAAATATGATCACGAGGTTGAGGATATTGATGAAACTATCATGCAAGACGAACGTAGTAATTTTGAGCAGTGGATAGCGTTTTTGTTTGGGATGTAAAATTTTGGTAACCACTTCTAAATATAACATCGAATTACATACTTCGATTTCCAATAAATTTTCCTGGTCTGAAGTAGAGATAATTTAGTATAATAGTGATCGATATTTTTTAGTTTATATAAAAATAGATATGCTTATATGTTTGATATGGGTAAAAATACCCGTTAATCGAAACATATCACACGTATGGGTGATCCGGAATTCGCATTGTGACTGCAAGTTAATAGTGCTCTGCGATATGGTTGAAACAATAATAGAGCTACTAAAAAATGCTCACTATGATTTACTACTTTACATTTTTGGTTCTGTCTGGTATACTACGTATGTAGCCAAAATCAACTACGCACCTTTAACAATCTAATGGAGTGGCAGAAATGTTAAAGTGCTTGGTTGGTTTTTCGTTTTCTGATTCATAAAAAAGAAAGAGGAGGTATCACCTATGCAGAAAACCAAAAATCTTTCCTGGCGCCTCAGACGTCAGGTCGCCTTTGTACTGGCGCTAATTATGTGCCTTTCGCTGAATGCTGTTCAGAATGTCCAGACAACCTATGCAGCCTTTCCGGATGTAAACGGTATCGAAGCTTATCGATATACCAGCTTGCCGAGGCAGGCTAGCATGAATTCCTGCTGGATTAACAATTACAAAAAGAGTAATGATTACCGTTATTTTATGTCAATTACGTCAGAGTATGACAACAAACAGTATCATGGCTCTTGGCTAAACCTGCAGCCAGGCGTGCGCTACAAAGGCAAGGTTATGTGCTATAACTTTGGTGCCGAGGACGCTAAAAATGTGCGCCTAAGTTTAACCATGCCTGATGAAGTTGAGCCAGAACCGTTATTGAACTATGAATGGAAGATAACGGCAGCTGTAACCTGCTCAAACGCTAATCAGAAGAAGGTTGAGAATTATATAGCAGCTGGCCCAACTATACCAAATGGCACAGTTAAAATTGTGCCGGTCAAAAACTCTGTGAAATATCGCACAGTAAACAATAAAACCGGCAAACGCACCAATAAGTATGTTGTGTTAAAGGATAGTGAAGTTTTTTCAGAGAAGGGTGCTAAAGTTGGTTCTCTGACCAATGACGGAGTGATCTTTGGTCGCAATCATAAAAGCAGTAATAGCGCCAATAAGACTATCTTGGGAGAATATGGAATTACAGTAGAATTTGAGTTCGATGTGGTGTCTGCTGATTCGAGCAAGCAGACTAAGCCAAAAAGTCTCAAAGCAGTAAATACGCCAACGCCAATTAGCCCATACACCGGAAAAACCTACAACTTTGATCAGGAAGAAGCCATGTGGGTGGAGAAGACTGTTTTTAAGCCAGATGGTACGCCGTTTAAACATTATGATGATAATCCAGAAAAAATGCAGGAGGTAAAAATTAGTAAAGAGGGCACGTACTATTGTGAATTCTACTTTGAATCATTCACGGAATTAAAAGACGTTTTCCTGCACATAATAGATCATTCTGGCTTTTATAAAGCTGGCGAACAGTCCGATAATAGAATTTTCAATGTCAATTCTATAGCGAGCAGCAATAAAACCAAAAAAGAATTCAGAAACACAGAACAGCATGGAGGCGCGTATGTTAACGTTTGGTTCACCAAAGACATGCATGTGAGCTACGGTGAAACCTCAACCTTGACTACCGAGGATGGTAAAGTCTATGAATTCCCAACAGCTTTTTGTTTTGATTATAGTGGCAGCCGTGGTAATGTTGAACAAGCTTATTATCCACTGAGGATAGGTGCAGACATGGACGGTTTTATGCGTGAAGGCGAAAAATTCACTATCACCGTGCCAATTGTTTGCGTATTTCCTGAAAACTACGTTGAAAAAGAATATGAAGGGGAAGGTTGAAAAACATTCTCTAAATTGGTTAATCAGTCCACTCCAAAAGATATCCCTGGCAGGCAAACTGCCGGGGATATTTTAAGGTCTTGTCGCATAATTCCAACTAAAAGCGTCTACTCCTCCTGGTCTGCTTTTA
>CANOGH010000038.1 GCA_947565505.1 uncultured Candidatus Saccharibacteria bacterium
AAAAGCAGACCAGGAGGAGTAGACGCTTTTAGTTGGAATTATGCGACAAGACCAAGCTAATGGCTAATCAAGAGAGGGAAGTGGTACTTGCTAATCTCAATAGACAAGAAGCTTTATTATTTTCTCGAATAGTATGTGCTCGGCTAGGCAGCCAGCCATCAATTATTATGAGACAAAACGATATCCGACACCTGTTGAACTCAGGACACCTGACTGGTACTAATGCAGATGGAGAAATGCGGATTAGAAAACTCTCTGCTCAGGATTTATCGGAGATTAAGCAGGTGATCAAACACCCAGATAGTGTAATAGGAACCGACCCAAATCCGAGAAATGGTAATAAACGCCTATTATTAGAAAAACAACTTAATCGTAATCATAGATTAATTCTGGAAGTAGATAAAAGAACAGGGCAATTAAGGGTGGTAACTTACTTTAATATTAGGAGACGTAATAGACGCTAGCTCATACAACAACAATACTCCCATAAGGGAGTATTGTTGGTAGGTCAGGGTCCACCTGACTAGCCGGTGGATTTGTACGCCCGAAGCGAGCCTGTCCACAACGGTGTGACGTATTGCAGTCTCCTCTTGCTCTTATTTTCACTTTATCAAATATTCCATGAAACGTCAATATTGATTTGTCAAAAAAGTTTTTGCTATTTAATTTTGTTTGTGCTAAAATGTAAGCAGAATCAATCGCAATCTAGTTTTTCTAGGTTGCTTTTTTGATGGTTAAAATTATTTCGTGGCAAACACGTTAAAATTGGAGGAATCATGTCAAATATTGACAATCAATCATCAGACGGTAATACTACTAAAACCGAAGAAGGTGATGTAAAGAATAGTAGTGAACGCACCTTTACACAAGAAGATCTGGGTAAAAAGCTATCTCTTGAGCGCAATAAATTGCGTGAACAATTTGAGAAAGAAAAGCAAGATGCGCTTAACTTGGCTAAATCCGAGTGGGAGAGGCAAGCCAAGCTGACTGAGGAAGAAAGAGCAACCGAGGCGCAGAAGACGAAAGAGGAGGCTATCGCTAAACGTGAACGGGAGGTAACTTTGCGTGAGCGACGAGTCGAAGCTATCACCTTGCTAACAGAAAAGAATTTACCAGCTACGTTTGTTGAGTATGTGCTTGATGAGAATGCTGAGCAAATGACAAGCAAGATTAACGCACTTGCAAAGACATGGAGCGATGAATTAAAGAAAACTGTTAAAGATGTAGTTTCAGGAGCTACCCCAGAAGACAAAAGTAAAGATGTACTCATCAAAAACGCTACTACGGCTTCCAATATTTATAAAGGAAATGGCAGTAGCGTAATCTAATGATAAAAAGGAGAAGCATATGGCAAAGACTGATGCATTATCTATCCTAGAATCTCAGGACGTTAAGGATAAATTAGCTGAGATTGACGGAAATTTAATTGAATCAATCCAAAAAGACGCATTATCAATGGTATTGAAAAATACTGAGTATTCAGGGGATCCAACTAGTGGTTCAATCACTATTAACCGTTTTAAAAACTCGCAATCAGCAGAATATGGTACTGCCCGCAAAAACGGTAAGGGTTCACAGTTACTCAATAATGGTAAAGTAACTATTAACCTTGATATTAACCGAGAAATTATTGAGGAAATTGAGAAGAAAGATCTCAAACTTGGCACAGTTACCGGTCTCTTAGAGCGAAGAACGAAAAACCATAGCAAACGTATGGCGGCAGAATTAGACCGAGAGTTCTTTAGTCTGGCAGAGAAGAAGGCAACTGCCGTCACACTGGGCGCAGATGTAAAAAGTATTGAAGATGTGGTGGAAAAAGCGATTTTGCAAGTCGAAACCACAAAGAATGATTGGGTTGATGGTGTTGATAGAACAGATATTGTAGTAACGCTTAGCTCATCGGCTTATAGTTTGTTGCGTAAATATGTTGATCGTATTGATGGCGGAGTGGGCGCAGAGGAAGCACCTCTATTTCATGGAGTTAGAGTATATTCAAATACTCGACAAACTGCTGACGTAATTGTTATGCGTCAGGGTTCAGTAGGTCAACCAGTTTCGATTGACGAATATGACGCTGAGCGAGTAGGATTATCAAATGCCGTGGCGGTTGAGTTATTCTATAGCTATGGCACTGCAGCTATTACGCCAGATTTAATTGCTAAGGTAGAGAACTTACCCGCAGTGGCGACAGTTGCTGAAAAAGCTTAAAGTAAAATAATTGAGGATGTACAGGTGGACTCTGAACTATTTGTAAATGAAGTGATTGCTCAAGTAAAGGTAATTAATCGAACACTAAATGATGATGAGCTATTACGCTTCGTGGTTGAAGAAGTCGTTGAACGGACTGCACTATACCTTCGTTATAGTGATGATGATAAGTTTGATGCTCGATTAACACGAGTACTCGCACGGGTTGCATCCTCAATTTTTAACAAGACTAATCGTAATCTTGAGAATGTAGAGCCTGATATAGAAATTAGGTCGATTAGCGATAATGGGCAGTCTGTTACTTTCGGTAATACTACTCGAAACTATTTAGCCACTGTTGATGATAGCGAACTTTTTGAGGGTTTTACAGCATTGTTGCGACCTTATAGGAGGATTCGTGGAATTTCCTAGAACCGCCAAAAAAATTATTGCTCAGACTTTTTATGATAAAGAGATCAAAATCTTAGAAAAGCAAGATGAGCTTAATTCGGAAGGTGGGATTATTAGCAAAATCACGAGTTGCAAGGCTACCTTTAAGGGAAATGTAAGATTTGTGAGTGGGGAAAGAGTCCAATCAGGCTTAGGCTTAGTAAAACGTGGTGATATTCAGATTACCTGCTCAACCGGAGTTAAAGTAGATTTGAACGATATAGTAAGCTACGCTGGAGTTCAATATACCATTATTGAACTATTACCAGCAGATTCGCATTTAACAATTGTGGGGAAAAGATGAGCAAAAACGGAAGAGCTGTCAGTATCGAAATTAGAGGGATTGAGTCGCTATTAAAACGACTTGAGGAAGTTGCAGATTACGAAAAAATGAAACGAGTAGTATCTAAGGCAACGCAAATAGTCAATAGGCGTGTTAAACAACTTTGTCCAAGTGAGAGTGGACATTTAAGAAACAGTATAAAAATGACAGTTGCTGATTTTGGAGGCAATATTGTAGGTATAGTGTCGACTAGTTGCGAATACGCTGGATATGTAGAATTTGGTACAGGTATCAGAGGTGATGGCTCAGCGCATCCTTTAACTAGTAAGCTTGGCCTGGCTTATCGTCAAGATTGGGCAGGGCAACAGGCACAACCATTCATGTATGAAGGTTTTGTGCAAAGTGAAGCAAAAATTAAAGCTTTAATTGAAGACGCAATAAAGGAGAGCCATGTATAACCCAAAGCAGGAACTTTATTCCATTCTAAGTTCACTTGGTTGTGCTTGTTCTCAGGGATACCAATCGATCTTTAATGAAGTGCCTGCAATTACATTTGTGGTTGGAAAAAATGTGCCACGCTACAACTTGGATAAAACGGTTATTGCATATGAGATTGAAGCAACGATTGATATATGGGCAGACGAGTCGACGACTCTTAGCTACATTGCAGATAAAGTAGAGTCTGTAATGCGAGATAACGATTATCTACTATCGCATTCTACTGACGTACTCGCACCAGAAGAATGTTTATGTCATTATCAAATGCGTTTTGACGCAATTAAACCATAAAGAAAGGAAGAATATGGCAGGTATTAAAACAATGAGCACAAGTCTCACTATTAAAAAGGCTGATAGCGAAACTGAAGACCTAGTGTTAAAGCATGTTGCTAGCATCGGCGAACAATCTACAGAGGTAGAAGAGGTAGATGTTACTACATTGGATAGCCCAAATGGTGCGAAAGAATTTATCTCTGGAGCAAAGGATCCCGGTTCAATGGATATTGATATTAATAACTGTGGTGACGGACAAGTAGAAAAATTGCAGGCATTATTTGATAGCGGAGAAGTTCGGGATTGGGTAATTCAATATCCAACCAAAGCAACTTTGACAATTAAAGCCTATATCGCAAAATTAACTTTTGGTGAAGCAACAACTGACGGGCTAATGAAATCATCAATTTCTTTACGTTTATCGGGTGAACCAGTATATAAAGAAGCAACGACTGCCTAGATAAAAACTCTTTGGGGGAGAGTTAAAATCCCCTTAATATTATTTAGTTGAGGAAAATATGACGATGAATACGGTTGTTTTAAACTATAAGGCAAGCAATATTGCTAAGGCAGAATCCAAATATGGAGCTAACTTCATGGTGGCAATTGACAATTTAGGCACGAGCATTTCCATGAGTGATTTGTATTTCCTGTATCAAGCAGGAGGGGCAACAGATGAGGAGTTTGACCAAGCGATGTCTGGCGGTATTACTAAAGCCGTAATGCCAGTTTTGGAGGCAATTAACAACGCTGGTTTTTTAGGAATAAAGATAGATTTAGCCGAACTAGAACGAGAGATGCAAAATGCAACGCAGAAAATGCAAAAAGAACTGACAGCTTCACACAGTATTGGCGTAGAAACCAAGTCTTAGCATTTCAGATTGGTATGTCGTTAAAGGGATACTGGGAATTAACTATTGGTGATTTTCTTGATTGTATCGAGGGGTATCGAAGGAGGCTTCAGCAAGAGCAGGAATTACAAGATAGTGTCAATTATCTATTGGGTCAGTACATATCATATGCTGTAAATGATCCTAAAAAATACCCTAAAAACCCTTTTCTCAGTAAAAACACAAAAGCCAACACTGACTATATGCTATCACCAGAGCAACATGAATTAATGGCTCGAGCTAAATATGGCAAGAAAGGGAAAACATGACTAAAGTAGATGAGCTTGAGGTACTAATTAGTGCAAATACTCAAGGTTTTAAGAGGGAACTTGATATAGTAAAGAGGCAACTTGGAGCGTTGCAGTCTTCCACTAATAATATTACCAAAAAAGTATCAGCTTCAGCAGTCGCTATGGGTGGTGCTATTGCTGGTATTGTTTCTAATGTTTTTTCTAAACTAATTTCAGCGGTTGGATCGCAAGTGGATTCTGCAATTGGGCGTCTAGATACACTCAATAATTTTCCTAGAGTGATGGCTAATTTAGGCGTCAGTAGTAATGATGCAACTAAAGCTATAAATGTGCTCTCAGAGAGATTAAATGGATTGCCAGTTAAACTTGACGAGGCTAGTCTGGGCGTGCAACGTTTTACGGCGGCGAATGAAAATATTGGCGCTTCAGTAGATATGTATCTCGCAATGAGAAACGCAATGTTGGCTGGTGGGGCATCGGCAGAGATGCAAACTGCTGCTATGGAACAATTGATGCAGGCTTATTCTAAAGGTAAACCCGAGGCAGAGGAATGGAAAAGTATGCTTCAGGCTATGCCAGCACAACTTAAACAAATCGCTACATATATGGGATACACCTCAACTGCAATTGGCGGAGATTTCCAACAGGCTCTAGTAAATGGCGATATATCCATGAACGATTTCATGATGACCGCTATCAAACTTAATAAGATGGGTGCAAATGGGTTCGCGAGTTTTGAAGAACAGGCTAGAACTGCCACCGGAGGAGTGGCGACATCGATTGAACGTGTGCAAACTGCTTTCTCTCGGGGAATAGCAACTATTATGGACACAATTGGGCAGAGTAATATTGCTGGGTTCTTTAATACAATTGTATCTGTAATTGATCATGTCTCAATCTATATTGCCGCTTTTGTAAAAATTATAAAAGAAGCAATTGCGTGGATTAGTATTTTATTTGGTAATTCTGGCTCAACTAGTGGAATGGTAAAATCGACCAGTGAAGCCTCAAAGAATTTAGATGGTGCAGTGAGTGGGGCGTCTAATATTGCTAGCGGTTTAGATAACGCAAATAAGTCTGCAAAGAAACTAACAAAACAACTTGCTGGCTTTGATGAAATGAATGTATTGCAAGACAATAGTGGCTCTGATGGTGGATCTGCTACTGGAGGTGGCGGTATTGTGATACCTGATTATGATTGGGATACCTCTGGGATAACTAACGGAGCCGATCAAGTCGCAAAAGCTGTTAAAAATCTCAAAAAGATTTTCCATGACTTATTTGGTAGTTTTGATTTAAATAAAATAATCAATGCCTTCAGGCAATTTGGAGAAGATATCAATAAATTACTTACCCCGGCTAAGCGAATCTTGAATGAAGTTTGGAACGACTACCTCAGACCTTTTGTCAATTGGGCAGGTAACGATTTATTGCCAGGTTTTCTAAATGCTATTGGTGGCGCTATATCGCTTATCGGGGAAGTTCTTGGTAGATTCTGGGATAGATTTTTGAAGCCGTTTATTGATGTTTTTCTAGTGCCTATAGCACAGTTTACTGGTGGCGCCATTGTAGCTGTTCTTAATGCGATTGGGGATGCATTAAGGTGGTTAAGTCAACAAGATGCGGCAGTGGAAGTAATCAGTGCGCTTATTGCTGGATTTGCAGCCTATCAGGTAATTTCGAAGGCCTCAAACGCATTAAATAAATTTATGGATGCGTTTACCATTGCTAAGCAGGGTATCCCCTCAGCTCAAGCTGCTATTGAGGCTAGTGGGGGAGCATTTGCAAAAATGGGCAGTATAGTTGGAGGGGCAGGTACTACAATAAAAAGTTTCGGTGGAATAATTAGTAATCTTGCTAGTGCGATTTTTAGTCCTGCAACGATTGTAACTCTTGCACTAGTTGCGGCTTTTGAGGCTTTTCAAGTTGCTATGGAATATAACAAGCTAAAAACAATGGAGGCTAAATTAGCTGAGGAACTATATAAGACAACAGAGGAATCAGTACTTGAAACGACAGAATGGCATAACGATTCAATTCAGCGTCAAATAGATCTTAAAAAGGAACTTGAAGGTATTACAAAAAATGTTGCCAACGCAAATTTATCGTTACTGAATGCGCAGGAAGCGTTTAGCTCAGCTCAAAATAAGGCTGAATCAATAGCTAAACAATATGGAATGACACTTCAAGAAGCGAAAATATATGTCGATAATCTAGATATTGCAAGTGGAAATTTATCAGAAAAAGATAAAGAACTAGCTCAGTCGGTTTTTGATCTAAACAGTAAAGAGCAAGCTGTCAAAGATTCGATAGATAAGGTAACAGAGGCAAAGAGTAACTTATCTGAAAAAACCGAAGAATTATCAAATCAGCAATGGAAGGAAATAATGTCGCAACAGAAGGCTGAAGCTGAGGCATTGTTGGCTGCTGGAAAATACGATGAATTATCTAGAAAAATTATTAGTTTAAAAGACTCAAACGGGGAATTTACGTTAGCTAATGGCGAAAACTGCAAATTCACTAAAGAACAAATGCAGAGTATGGCTGAGTTTGTTGGTGACCAATTAGCAACAATAGATGATAGTAATGGTGTTGCTTGGCGTAATATCTGGGATAAAGCAGATAGAACGGTTGCAAATTTGCGAAATACGACTATACCGAATTTAATTAGCGGATTGGCACAGGGCGGATTATCTGCTGGGATAAGTCTCAGCGATGGTATACTTAGTGCTTTAAATAATAAACAATCTCAGCTTAATGGAGCAATAGGCAGAATTGGAAATAGTATGCTGGGTGTATTTAAGGGGACTTTCCAAATTCATTCCCCGTCCAGAGTCATGAAAAAGATGGGAGCATATATTACAGAAGGGCTCGGGCTGGGCATTTTGTCAGAAAATAAAACTGTTGAAAGTGCTGTTAATAGAGTGGGGGACACTATTCAGGGCACAATAGGTTGCTACCAATTAGATGTTGATAGTATTATTTCTGGAATTAGTAGTGATATACTACGTTCTAGTATTAACATACCTAATATTCATCAGGACATCAATTCTCAAATTCAGAATGAGATAGACGTTAACGAGCGTCCAATTCAGTTACTACTTAAAATCGATAGTGAAAATATTCCAATATCCGCAACTAGAATTACAGAATTACTCAATGATAGTACGTTTTTAAATAATCGAAATTTGCTTAGTGTATAGTCTAAAGTGGTTTATTTTTTGTCAATCTTACGATGTATTTTTTCGATAAGAGACTCAACTCCCGTAACCCCGTTCCACTCGTCAGAGGCATTAATAAATCTCTGAGTTTGATGGGCGATATCAAGAGCCTCGTCGTATCGTTTTACGGCGTACAATAACTAAATATAAGAACACATTATTGGTATTGGGTCGTAATCATTATCAGTATCTGTATCGTCCAGTATAGATACTTGAAGTTGATTCTAAAGCATTGTAGTACAAGAAAATCAAAGTAGCAACAGCAAAGATCCATATACCGATTAGTGCAATCAGGATATTACGAGTGCTGGATTTAATATTTTTCGCAGTACGCTCCTCCTCTTCATTTAAGTTATATACTTCTGCTTCACGAATTTGACCTCGACTCATGGCAAAGAATACAAAAACTAGGGGTAAAAATAAAAGTCCTAGCCACATCATATGCTCGTAGGTTTTTGCCTTGCTAAGTCTTAGCTTGATCTCTATTGCGTTTTCTTCGTCCATGATTTTTCCTTTCCCACTAAAAATGGGCTAATGTTAAAATGTATTTGCTTACAACACATTCAAAGCCTTAGCTTTCTCAGAAACATTAGCCCAAGCTCAAAGCTAAGTTTTCCTTGAATGTATTGTAAGCACTTCTATTGTAACATTTTTAGGTGGTTTTTAGTATAAAAAGATAAGATATGGTACAATAAGCATACGAGTCAATCGCATAGCTGTAATTTGTATAGCTATGTTTTTTGTTGAAAGGAAATGATATCGATGGCGTATAGTGGTGCTTTACTGAAAATCAATAACATTCATATTGTGGGTCTAAAAGAATATGAGGTAAATCGTTCCAAGCTATGGAAGGAGGCTGGACGCAATATGAATGGGGATATTTCTGCCACAATGATTGGTGTTTTCCCCAAACTTGAATTAACATTTCGAGATGCATTAACGGAAGAAGAAATTAGTACGATTGAAACATTGCTTGATTTGCCGTATTTTGATGTTACGTATTATGACCCCAAATATAGGGGAAGCAGAACTGCAAAATATTATGCAAATGATTATACAGTAGGATTACTAGAGCGTAAAAGGGGATTATTTAAATCCTTTACAGTGCATTTAATACCGGTTAGTAAAGAAGGGTAAAAATGATTTTAATACCAAACGTAATAAAAGATGCCTTACGTTCACCAATTAAGGCTGGCGTAGTAGCACAAGTAACAGTACTCAGTACTGATGAGAGCTATACTTCAGATAATACATTGCAATCAGTTGTTATGCAGTCAACTGGCTATTATTATGGAGTAGCTACTAGGGCTGCAACAATTAAACTTTTAGGAACAGATTATAATTTAGTAGACAAAAAAATACATATTGAACAAAATGTAATGATAGATGCAGTAAAGGGGGAATGGCAGAAATTTTCGCAAGGCTACTTTATAGTTGAAGATCAGCAAGTTGATTTAGGGAAACATGTTACTACAATTAAGGCATATGATTTGATGGGAAAGCTAGCTAAAATTCATTATAATCAATCTGATGCTTTAACTTTTCCATGCACTATAGAAAATTTGGTAAAACAAATTGCGGAGCACCATGATTTAGTTCTTGAAACGAATTTAGTAGATTTACCAAATGCCAATTATGAGATCTCTGAAGATTTATATGAAAAAATTGAAACGATGACCTATCGTGATATTTTAGCAGAGATTGCTGGAGCAACAGCGACAATTGCTTTAATAAATGCGAAAGGGAATTTAGAGTTTAGGCTGTTAGCTAGAACGACATCTGATAATTTGACTTATGCGGAAATGTCAAAATTCAAAACTTCACCGAAGTATGGCGAGGTGAACTCTGTAGTATTAGCTCGAACACCACAAGAAGATAACATCGTGTTTTCAGACGATGAAAGTATAAAGGTTAATGGTCTAACAGAAGTAAAGCTTGCAAACAATGAAATTTTAGACGATGACAGACAGGAACTAATCGAGCCAATTTTTAATGCATCTAAAGGATTTTGGTTCTTTCCAAGCGAGATAACAACTACTGGACACGGTTATTATGAAATTGGCGATCGGATTGCGATCCATGATAGCGAAGGAAGCAACTATGAGACTATCATTACGAGTATAAGCCTAACTTTAGATGGCGGTATTAGCGAAGTAATTAAAGGCGTTGCTCCTACTATAACACAGACCAATTATGCATTAGCTGGTGGGATTACTAATGCATTACATAACACGGAAATTAAAGTAGATAAACAAAATCAGAGGATAGAATCTATTGTTTTCAAACAAGAAACATTTGAAGGCAAAGTGAACGAGAATTTTACTAAAGTGACACAGGATATCACTAGCGTCATAACTTCGGTACAGAATTCCGGCGGGAATAATCTGCTCAAGAACTCGGCAATGTACTTTAGGGACACGGAGGGTAAGCCTACCTATTGGGAGCTTGCAGATAATGGCACCTTGGAAATTTTGCCTACAGCAGAGGTGGGCAATTACGGTGCTCTGAGTGGACAACTGATTAAGTTAGTTGGTACGAAGATTATACAACAGGTTTCGGTGATGGCGAGTGAAGAAGGCAAGACAGAACAAGTTTACTCATTCTCTTGTCGGGTGTATAAAACCGCAGTTGGCAGTGCACAGATTAAGCTCACTGACGGAATTAATACCTGGAAAAAAGAATTCCTTATTGGTGAAGAAACAATTTATCAGGAGGTAGCTTTCGAAGGAATACGACCAGAAGCTAGTATTCTTACTCTGGAAGTATCCGCAAGCAGTGATGCAGACCTCCGGGTGATGGATATGATGCTCTCAAGCGGAGAC
>CANOGH010000039.1 GCA_947565505.1 uncultured Candidatus Saccharibacteria bacterium
ATACCAACATTACTTAAGGAGCCATGAAGTGGTCTTACATCGCCGCTACGGGTAATTTGTGATACAACGTGAATGCGCATAGAAGCCGTGCCAACGAGCGGTGTAGTAGGATGGGTAGGTACCTGCGCTAATGAAATAGAGGCGGTACGCGTTATTAACATCAGGATAAGCGGTACTAGACCAATAGTCTCCATCGTGGCCCACGGCCCTCAGGGAGCCAGTATCCAGGTGGACATTCCCGCTACGGGCTTAATCTGCGGAGCAACGTACCATAAAACCGGCCATGCTAGGATTTGCGACAGCAGGAGAGAGGCGGTCTGAACTGATATATACGAAAAAGGCAGATCCGACTTCGTTACCAGAGGTGTTTGCCCAAATTGCGCCCTCGTAGGTGAATGCTCTGACTGAGCCTACCTGGGGATTGGGATAGCCGCTACGGGTAAAATATTTGTAATATTGATTCTACATTGTATTATAAAACTGTATCTTGATTTTTTGTAAAATCTTTGATATAATTATAACATGAAAGTATATTTTTCCAATCAAGGAAATCTGCGGAATTTTCGGAAATTTGCCGAGGAGTTGGATTTTGCTGCGCCCAATAGTTTGGAAATTATTATAAACGAAAAATGGACAGTGGTGCATCCAGCTAATTTGGTGATTGCGGCAGCAATGGCTTTGAAGGCAGGCAAGTGGGGGACGGACATTGTGGGAAGAGTGCCTGAATCGGCGAGGAATTTGGAAAAAATGGGCTTATATGATTTTGTGAGAACAAAATCGCCTTTCAAAAGAGAAAAGAATACTAGGGAGCCACGAATGATCCCGTTAACGGTGATTGAGAGTAGGGAGGATCGTCTAAAATTAATTGATCAGGCGGTGCAGAGTTTAGCCTTGAATGCGCGTGAAGCTATCATCATAAAGTTTATTTTAAATGAGTTGATTTTTAACGCTTTAAATTATTCTAATAGTGATGACGGTGTAGTGATTGCAGCACAATATTCAAAAAAGACAAATCGGGTAAGTATTGCAGCTTGCGATTTAGGTGAGGGGCTGTGGGGAAGCTTGGATAAAAATTGGCATCCGCGCAATGATCTTGAAGCGATTCATCTGGCCTTGACTCCAGGTGTAACGGCGGAAGCGTCAATTGACAAATTTGCTGATATAAGTGCTGGAAGTGGACTTTTTACATTAAAATCAATTGCGCGAAGAACACGAGATTATTTTGTGGTATATAGTGGTACCGCACAATATACTTTATTGAAAGGTGATAAGCGCTTAAAACGTAAGTTGAAGAGTAATCCGACGGCGGATGCGCATAGCGAAACCAATGATATGCAGCCATTTCAGGGTACTTTAGTGGCGATGGATGTTTCTTTGGATGCTTTGCAGGATGAATTATATCCAGAGGTGCGACAGGGTGATTCACGACCTAATTTTCAAAGTGATGAGGAGATAGATGTTATGAGGGCGCAAATGTTGCTAAATAGTTGTATTGGAGCTTATGCGGATGCAATGTATGAAAGAAAAATTTCTAAAGTCAAGGAGCCAAATATCGCATGAGAAGAGCAGTGATCAGGCTAAAAGAGCTGGGAGCATCGGATTTTGCTAATGATAAGGAGTTGGCTTTTAGCATACAGGAGCAGGAAATTTTACCGAGACTAGAGTTAGAAAGTGATGTTGTAATTGATTTTACTGGAGTAAATAATATCACGCAGAGTTTTTTGCATGCTCTCGTTGCTATGAGCCTGAATGAGTTTGGCGAGGTGGCATATCAGCATCTTTGCTATCGGGGGACTAACGAGGGGATCAAGAGCGCAGTCGCGTTGCTTTATCAATATCTGCAGTAAACAAATCTTTATTTGAAAATTACATGTAATATATCATATATGATATATTAAAGAGATATAAATTAGGGTTTAGTGCATAGAAATTATCTCATATATGATATATTTGGTTTTGGTTTAAGAAAAGTTTAAAATAATTGAAATTGCGAGATTTGACGGGGTAAGGTCTCTAGTAATAGGGAAAGATGTGTGTTAAAATGGGGGTATGGAGAGAGGTGAGAAGAAGCTAGTTATCATTGATGGTAAATCGGTGTTTTATCGGGGATATTATGCTATGGGAGCGTTATCAACCAGCGATGGTCAACCGACAGGTGGGATTTATGGCTTTGCGGCGATTGCGATGGAGATCGTGAAGCAGCTTAATCCGACAAAAGTAGTGGTGGCTTGGGACTCGAAAACGTCAACGGCGAAACGGAAGCAGCTTTTTGCAGAGTATAAGGCGGGCCGGGAGAAGCCAGGGGAGGATTTTTATGCGCAAATTCCGATGTTGATCGATTTGGTGCTGGCTTTAGGCTGGAGTTTTGTGGAGTGTGAGGAGTATGAGGCGGACGACATTATTGGCACATTAGCGAGACAGGCAGAAGAGGAGGGGGGGTATGAGACCTATATTGTTTCGTCGGATTTGGATATGTTGCAGATAGTTGATAAACACACGAAAATGTTTAGAATTTTGAAAGGCTTTACTAAGCTTGAGGAGATTGATATTCCTGCAATTGAGCAAAAATATGGTATTAAGAAGTCGCAGTTTTTAGATTTGAAGGCATTAAAGGGTGATGCGTCGGACAATATCCCAGGGGTTCCAGGAATTGGAGAAAAGACGGCAGCGAAGCTTTTGGGTCAGTATGATAGCGTAGCTGGGATTTATGCTCATTTAGATGAGATTACTGGGGCAACGAGGACAAAATTAGAGCGTGGTCAGGCGAGCGCAGAGATGTCTTATGAGCTGGGGAAGATTATGTTTGATGCACCAGTGAAATTAGATGAAATGTCTGATTTAGTAGTGGATCGAGAGCGGATTGTGGAGGCGCTTAGGAAATTGGAGTTTAAGACTTTAATTTTAAAATTTGATCGAACACTTAGGAAGATGGGTTTAGGCGCGGAGCAGCCAGTGGAAGAGGAAGTGCCGAAGCAGAAGCAAGTGGGCTTAGGTTTGCCAGAGATGGAATTAAAGATTATAGATGATGACAAGGCGATTGCTGGCGGGGTGATTGTGAGTTGGGATGTTAAGAAATTGATGCATGAACAGGTGAAAGTTGCGGAGAAGATTTTGGCAGGAGCGGCGTTTTGGGATTTAGGCCAAGGGGCATTCTTGTTAGATCCTTTAAAGCGTAATATAGAAAGAGGTGATGAGGCGGTAGAATATCAGAGGCAGAAGGCGGAATTTGCTCAAATGCCAGAGTTGTATAAGATTTTTATTCAGTTTGATCAGCCTTTAATTCCAGTACTATATAAGATGGAAAAGGCTGGAATGCTGATCGACCGTTCATATTTTGAGCGGTTGAAGCGGGAATTTAGCGCTGAGGTTCAGGGAGTAGAGGAAGAAATTTGGGAGATTGCGGGGCAGAAGTTTAACATGAACTCGCCGATGCAACTTTCGAAGGTGTTATTTGAGGATCTAGGATTGCCGACCAATGGAGTAAAGAAGACGGCAAAAGGTTTTTCTACCGGCGCAAAGGAGTTAGACAAGCTTGAAAAGAAGCATCCGATTGTGCGAAGGATTAAGGAATATCGGGAAGCGGCGAAATTATTATCAACCTATATTGTGCCATTGCCGGAGTCAGCGGATGCGGAGGATCGAATTCATACAACATTTACTCAGAACGTGACCGCAACCGGGCGGTTGTCGTCAATAAATCCGAATTTACAAAATATTCCAGTGCGTACCGAGGCTGGAAAGCGTATTCGGGAAGGTTTTGTAGCTGCGCCAGGGAATGTGTTGGTGAGCGCTGATTATTCGCAGTTTGAGTTGAGGCTAGCGGCAGTGTTGGCAGGAGATGAGGCTTTAAAGAATGATTTTAATAACGATGTAGATATCCATAAAAAGACAGCAGCTGAGGCGTTCAATGTGGCGATAGATCAAGTAACAAAAGCGCAACGGCGGGCGGCTAAGGTCGTGAACTTTGGGATTTTGTATGGCATGAGTGTACGGGGTTTGTCAGAGGCGGCGGACATGAAGTATGAGGACGCTAAAGCATTTATTGAGAACTATTTTGAGCTAAGGAAGCCCGTGAAAGACTATTTAGAAAAAGTATTAGCACAGGCAAGATCGGAGGGGTATGTTGAGACTTATTTTGGACGAAGGCGGCCAACTCCGGATGTAAAATCAAGTAATTTTATTGTGCGAACGGGAGCGGAGCGTGCGGCACAGAATATGCCTATTCAGGGTACAGAGGCGGATTTGATGAAGAAGGCGATGTTGGAAGTGGACCGGATCTTACCAAAAGACGCTCGTTTGGTGATGCAAGTGCATGATTCGGTAATTGTGGAATGTTCTGAACTAGTGCAAGATGAAGTGGCGGAGATATTACGGGAGAAAATGGAGAGTGTGGCACCAGAGCTTGGAGTGAAATTGAAGGTTGATGTCAACGTGGGGAAGAATTGGGGAGAGTTATAGATTATGCCAGAGTTACCAGAAGTTGAGACAATTAGACGAGGGTTGGGCAAATTTGTCTTGAATAAAAAGATTGTTCGTATAGAACAGAGGTGTGAAAAAAGCTATATTGCTAATGGCCTCAGTGCAGAAGGCGCAATAATAACTGGTTTGAGGCGCCGAGGGAAGGCATTGTTGATTGATTTAGATAACAATGTCACTATGATGGTGCATTTGAGAATGACGGGCCAATTGATTTATCGGCTGATTGAGTTTGGTGCGTCGAGCGGTAAAGCCGGTTTGGGTGGCCAATTTGCGGCTGGTCATCCGAGTGAGAACTTCGTGGCTGAATTGCCTAATGGACAGACGAGGGTATTTTTTGAGTTTGAAAATGGTTTTTTGTACTTCAACGATCAGCGCAAATTTGGTTTTATCAAATTGATGCCAACGGTTGAGGTGGAGCAGGATAAATTTATTGCGGAGTTGGGGCCGGAACCTTGGGCAATGAAGGATGAGGAGCTGTTGGCAAAATGTCAGAGACATAAGAAGGCACCAATTAAGGCAGTACTACTTAATCAGAAGGTGATTGCTGGATTGGGGAATATTTATGCAGATGAGGCGTTGTTTTATGCTAGTGTACACCCAGAGAGGCAGGCGGGAAGTTTGACGCCGGAAGAGGTAAGCTTGATTCTAGAGGGCGCAAGGACGGTGATGGATGCGTCGATCAACTCGGGTGGATCGACGATGGCAACGTATGTGCGAGCAGATGGTACGCGGGGGGATTATTTGGAAAAATTTGCACAAGTGTTTCGGAGGGAAGGTAAGCCGTGCCCTCGTTGTGGTGAGGAGGTCGTAAAATTGAGAGTTGCAGGAAGAGGAACGCACATCTGCCCGTGTTGTCAGGTGAATAAATAAGTTATTCAGAAAAAATAGAGGTGAAAAATGATAAAAATTTTTTACGGTGAGGATAGGATGGCAATTTCTGAGGCGGTGGTTCAAGAATTAGGAAGTGGTTATGAGGTTTTTGAGGGGGAAAAATTGTTACCAGCAGATTTACCAAGTATATTTCAGGGAACAACTTTGTTTGGAGGGGGAGGGGAACGACGAATTTTATTGAAGGATTTAGGTGAAAATACGGCGGTTTGGGAAAAGGTTGAGGAGTATTTTGACACTGAGCATCGAGTAGTTATCTGGGAAACTAAGTTAGATAAGCGTACGGCGGGGTACAAAAAAATGAAGTCTTCGGGGGTGGAGATTCGAGAATTTGCAATTCGGGCTAAGACCGATGTGCGGTCGGTGTTTGGGCTTCTAGAGGTAGCTTTAAGAGATGGTGAAGCGGCAATAAAGCTAGTAGAAAGTATTAAGCTAGAGCAAGATCCGTATATGTTGGTGGGGTTGTTAGTAACTCAGACGCTGAAGCGATTAGAGGTAGCAGAAAAGTGCGGAAATAGCGTGAAGGAAAAGAAGACATTAGCGTCACTTGCCGCATTAGATTTAAAAATGAAATCATCGTCTTTGGATCCATGGGTGTTGATTGAGGCATTTTTGTTGTCGTTAAAGGGGTAAGATGTAGTAATTTACTTAATTGCATCGCAAACAGGCACTACTCTCTCAAAGTGCTTATACTATCATTGTAGCACAGATTATTAATTTTGTCAATAGAATTTTCTCCGCTTAACCCTCAAATGCAACATAACCGGGATAAAGGTTGGCCTGATGAGAAGTATTGTTGTTCTTTTGCTTTACTATCCTCTCCTCCCCCTACCAGACGGACGAGGCAGAGAGGAAAGACAGCGGAGAGAGAAACCGAAGGCACGGGTATTATAAAATGCCGGTGAGAGATTAGCTGCATAATTAAGATAATATGACTGACTTTGATAGGAGTAAGCACTTACCAACCAATAAGTTTCCGCGTAGCCGATGTCGCGTAGTGAAGATGTATAAAGACCAAGGTCGCCGCTACGGGTAAAATAGAGAGACAATACAGCGCACAGAGAAGCCGTACCAACGAGCGGTGTCGAAGGGTGGGAAGGTATTCGCGCTATTGAAATCGAGGACGTACGCGTTATTAACATCAGGATAAGCGGTACTAGACCAATAGTAGCCATCGAGGCCCACGCGCCTCAGGGAGCCAGTACTCAGGTCGGCAGCCCCGCTACGGGTGGCTAATTGGTGATGCAACGTATTGTAAAACCTAGTGAACGGCTGTCGTAGTAGGAGATATAGTTACTGGTTGCATGAAAGACGAGATAGCTGGCGTTGTGAGGACTTAATGTGGTAGTACTAGACCAATAGCTACCATTGTTACCGATATATTTTAATGTTCCGGAGCCTGGAATGGTGTAGATGCCGCCGCTACGGGTTAGTCAGGCAACGCAGAGAGAAACCGAATTGGATTGCGCTCTGGTGAGAAGGAAAAGTTTCTGTCGCTTGAAAAAGGAAGCGATATGCATTGTCGATATTGAGATAGGCAGTACTAAACCAGTAAAAACCATAATATCCTACATCTCTCAATGAGCTAGTGTCTAAGTGGGTAGAGCCGCTACGGGTAAATTATTTGTTCAGGCAACGCAAGTCGAAGCCGAGAGGGCGGGCGACGTAATTGGCCAAGTAGAGATCTACGTTATTAAATGTAAGTGGGTAGGTATTAAGGAGGTTGAGGTCGGCACTGTTTAGCCAGTAATTGCCAGAGTGACCGAAGTATCTCAAGGATTCAGTAGGAATGTGGATATTGCTGCTACGGGCTTAGCTCGTAATACAACGCATGTTGAAGCTATTCCAGCGGCCAACTGTCGAGAATGGATTAATATTGATTCCATAATCTGCCAAAAAAGCATTTTCTGGTTTGGTGTCACTGGTTTCGGACCAGTAGAGTACGTGGTATCCTGTACCCCACAAAGTGCGATTAAGCAAGTAGAGATGTCCGCTACGGGTAAAAATTAAAAATTGATACAACGCACGGGAAAGCCGAAGCGACGTACATCATGAAAAGATGGGTAAGTGCTAGAGATGTTGATATTGAGGTAAAATACTTTGTTGATGTCGGTGGAGGCGATGTTTGTCCAGGGGATGCCAGAATAACCGACAACTCTTAATGTTCCGATCTCCAGAGCGATATTGCCGCTACGGGTAAAATAGAAGGGAAAGACAACGTATAGGGAAGCCGAACCAGCGAACGTTGAAGCGGGATGGATAGGTGCCCGTATCAATGAGGGCGAGATTATACGTGTTATTAGCATCGGAATAAGCGATGTTAGACCAATAATAGCCAGGACCGTTCACGCCCCTCAGAGAACCGGCATCTAGGCCGACAGCGCCGCTACGGGGCAGTTGATTGAGAAAATGGTTGATTAGCAAAATGCCCGTAACAGTTACTGTGACGGGCGGAGCGATCAATTATCAAAGATTTAGGCGGTGGCTTTGGCGGCCTTAGCGAATTTTGCTAGGTTAGCTTTGCGCCTTGATGCAGTGTTTTTCTTGAGGAGGCCTTTCTTGACAGCTTTGTCATATTCGGACTGAGCCTTGCTAAGATTGGCAGGGGTTGGGTCAGCTTTAAAGGTTTTTAGCGCATTCTTGATGTCCTTTTTGATCTCTTTGTTATGAGCAGTGCGAGTCTCAGTCTGGCGCATTGCTTTTTTGGCGGATTTAATAATCGGCATTGAAATTTCCCTTAATAATTAATAGTATAAATAACTTTGTCTTTCATTATACCTGATTTTATCTAAAAAGTAAAGAATAATTTTATGAGTAGACTGGTTTGAGCAATTTGGACCAACCGCGTAATTTGAGGGGCTTTGTTGGAACGGGGCGGGTGGGCGAAGGCGGGGAGAGTGATGAAAATTGGTAGAACATGATTTGTAGTTACTGAATAAATAAATTGTTCAAAAGATATTTTTACAAAACAAATCCTAGCGAAGCGTATGAGAAGCGGATTTTCTGATGGGAAATCATTTTTTTGCGGCGTATAGTATCAAAGACACACAAGTCCTCTTTTTGACTGCCGCTGCTAATTATACGAGCGAACTTAACGTTGATGCGTAATATTTTCCCTTTACATAGAAAATCCCCGAGCAAAGCTCCGGAACTTTCTATGGTGGAGTATATGAGACTCGAACTCATGACCTCTTCAATGCCATTGAAGCGCTCTAGCCAACTGAGCTAATACCCCAGAAATTCATTGTAATGATTTCATTGTAGCACAGTGACGGTAAAAATACAATGAGATATTTTGGGGCCTCCAACGAGTTCGGAAAGAAGAAAAATATATCAATTTAACAAAATAGGGTGTGAGACTTGATTATTTTTATAAATTGATGTATTATGTGATGAGATATCGTAGACTGAAAAAAAGGGGGAAATAATAGATATGGACATTAATTTAGCGGTTACTAACATGTTAGCGCGTCTTCTACCGAGATGCGGGGAATTTCCGATTTTACAATCAGCTTGCTATAAGGTTTATCAAGGAATAGCGGAAGTGGAAGCGATGCGAAATAAGTTACCAGATGAAGAATATGGCATGGATACTTATCCAAGATTATATAAAAGGGGTAAAATAGCCATGATGGGAGCAAGAACTGGAGGTACGCTGACCGATTCAACAGGCTATGTGATCGGTACTTCTATGAGTTACGTAATGTGGAAGTGGCGAGAGGCTACTGGTGGTCGAAAAATGATACCTCAAAGTGGATGTGATGATGTCAGGCTATGGCCGGATATATTAGCTAAAATGGGATTCAGGAACACAATGGACACGACGGAGCTGATTAGGTTCTTGTCTAGCCCTCGACAAGAGCTATATTACTGTTTGTCGCGCAGACGGTATTTTATTGGCGTAAGGCTGGATGAGGAGTGCCAGTTATATTGGTTTGAGGAGCTGACGAATTTATCAAAAAAATACGACGAGCATGATGAGGACGATCACTGCGATTACGACGTAATGGCGTCCACCTATGAAGAATCGTATTATCGTAATGTTTACGTGAATCCAAAATGGCCAATGATGTGGATAGAAGTGACTGCTAATCAGCGTTAGTAACGAATCAAGGCTACCTGCGGGTAGCTTTTCGTGCTTTGATGATTGAATATGTATAGTATTTAACTGATGAGTGGTTTTGTGATGTGGCTTGAGGTTTTTAGATCGATTTTTCAATGAGGCGGCGTCAAGATTGCAAAAAGAAAATTCGTTCAGGAAGTGGTTCTGTGATATAATAGTGGTTATGGATGTAACTTATATTTGGTCGCAGATATTTACCGTAGTCGAGTATGGTTTGCTAGGGTGGTCGTATTTTGCGAAAAAGCGTAAACTGGTGGTAATCCTGGATATCTTTTCGATGATTTCGGGGATTATAGCATTTATTCTGTTGGGGGCTGATTTGGGCATGGCGCTGTCGGTGATTGTGTTGTTGGCGAATTTTTATTACTTATGGGACGAGAATGAACGGAAAAAGAAAGATTCAAAGAAGTATTTTGTACGAGATTACGTGGCGATTGGGATCGTACTTATGGGTATCGCGGTGGTGACTTTCTTAACTTATGATGGGCCGCTGAGTTTGCTATCAGTGCTGGCGACGACTTTATACGAGGTGTCAATCTGGCAGAAAAGTACGAAGGTTTATAAGTTTTTGGGCATTCCAGTGGCGTTCTGCTGGATGTCGTATAATGGTTTCGTGCGTTCGATTTTTGGTGTGATTTGTGAGGCTGGGATGTTGATTTCTTCAATTTGGGGATATGTTGATGAGATTCGTGGCAGTAAGAAGAAAGGGAAACGTCGTAAATAAGTTATTGCCAGGGTCCTATTGGACTTTTCTTATTGGGTAAAAGTTGGGCGTTGTTCAAGGTTTTGTCTATGCTGCGGCCAGTGTCTAGAGTAGTGATTGGGTTCTGATTGTAGTTGTAGAATCATGTAAGCTGATGAGAAGGGTTTGAAAGCTAATTGAAACGAATTTGGCTGAAACGTGTATAAGCATCCATGAAACGAGATTTAGGCATAAGCATCTTATTGACTTTTTAGCTAATCTGTGATACAATTGAGGTGAGACGATGGGGGAGGGTCGTCTAGTTCAACTGGTTACAGGGTATGTTTGTGGTGCCAAAAGCACTAAACATGCCGAGTTTGGTGTGGGCTAAAGATGTTTTTGGAGATGAGTAATAGAATCGTATCTCTCATGAATTGAGCGGTTTTTGCTGGTGTTAGGATTAATGCTTTAGTATGATTTCATGCATTACAGTTTACTTCGGGATGTTAGCTCAAGAGGGAATTAAAGCCAATCTGGTTTTACATGTTTGCGAAGAACAGTGGATCAAGAACTGATCTTGGTGAATTGTAATACTTCTAAGGGCGTTCTAGGATAGCGAAAAGTGGATTAATCTGTATGAGGGTCTTGTCGCATAATTCCATCAAAAAAGTAGTGTTATACTTGTAATATGTATA
>CANOGH010000040.1 GCA_947565505.1 uncultured Candidatus Saccharibacteria bacterium
CTCAAATATTTACGCGAGCATTCATCGGTCATTAACCATAAAAATCTACCTCAAATTCCACAACGCGGTAGCTGTTCGGCTATCAATTATCCCCTCAGCTTCATCCATTTAGATCAGTCAGCTAATCAAAACCCTACCGGGGCCTTAGGGTTTGACGAGCTCATGTCGTATTATCTTAAATATGTGCATTGTAAATTAGTCCCCGAATCACTACGTGAATTCGACCAGGTTGACGTACGTAAAATTATGCAAATTCTAGAGCGCTACCCTTACCAGCAGGATTTTAATTATTATGTTCACCCTCGCAAAGAATTATCATTATTGTCAACTGAAAATTCCAGCCTCAATTTACCAGAAGTGCGAGCGTTACTACAAGATATTAAGTTGGCTTTGACTGATACCGCCAGCAAAACCTTCGCCACCAAGAAAACGCTCGAGCTTGATGAATATCTTCAGCAGCTCGTAGCTTATTCTGTACTCTCCCCCGATTTGGATCTTTATCGCATGGTGGCAGAAAATATCAGTGTGCAAGATTTATTAGATTTTCTGAATGCGCTTGACGAGAAGTCAAAAACCTACACCGCGGAGAGCGATCAGATTAAGCAGGATCTAGAAAAGACCAAATCTAGTATTGTCTACTCGGTTCAGCTTGCTGATGATACCCCTGCTCTGTATCTTAGCAAGTTAGCTTTGGAGACGGCCGACAATGATTATAAAACAGTTCTGGAAGACTATCAAACAGCGTATGATTTAATCACGAAAATTGCGCAATTTTGCCCGGGCTTCAAATTTACTGGTCTCGAACGTATTTATGATACTATTGCCGGGGCTTACCTCGACCAATATCAATCGCACTTCACTCTTGCGGAAGACCGTGGCTGGGCGAAACGTTTATGGCAATTATCCGCGGATCAGATTACGACTTTGCAGCATGATTTACAAACGTATACTGCGTCCTCAGGAATTAAGCGGTTGCTGCGTTCCGTCCCTGCCAGTTTTAAAGAGTTACTTACAATTGAAACTGGTAAAGATTTGCAACTCTATGTGGAGCATTTTGATCCAATTTACACCAACGTCTTGCCACTCCTGCGATCCGCTAATTTGACTATGCAAGCTTTGCTTGATCGTGTGCCGGCGGACGGCGAACCTGCCGAGGCTTCTCTGAAGCGTCTGGAATTGAAGTCTCTAGACCCTGCTGATCTCTTGACTTATCTTCTTGATATTGCTCGTCTATGGCAATTATGTCAAATTTATCAGTTGCCTACCGATGATTATGAAGAGCTAGCAAGCATAGTAGACCAAGATTTGTATGCTCTGAAGGAAGTAGATTCACTATCGCACTATCAACAAAATGGTAAAATCATCTTTAACCATGGTTTACGGGTATTTCTTGAAGAGGTAGCGAGAGCGCAAGCCCTATCACGCGGTGAGCAGGCATACCAGCAATTAACTGAAGAATATCAATCTGCCACGCAAACTTTGTTCGCCAGTAAGCAAGTTTATTTAGAGAATATTGATCAGGTCGATCAATTATTGCGAGAGTTACCAGATTTACGCCAGCGACTCTTAGATTATCAGATCCCATTGAGTCGAGCATTTACGGATTTAGACTTGCCTGTGCATGATCAGGATTTACAGCGTGAAGTTTTGCAAAATTTGCAGAATGTCTTTGCACAAGTTAAAACTTCCCACTGTTTTTCTCCACTATTCTTCCAGATTCAGACCGGACAAAATTTACAGACGTGGTTTAATGGTGTTTCGATTCTGGAAGCTTATAGTAATAACGCTGAGTTGGCTGACTTTGTTGAGCATAATCGTATGATAGCCGAGCTTTATCAGGCTTACGGTGCGGCTAATCGAAATTATCTTAACGAAGTTCTCGCTCAAGCTGATCTTGACTTTCCGAAGTTTACCACTCGAATTGTTAGTACGTTAGTACAGAATCTGCATGGCTCAGCTCCACTAGCTGCCAGAAAAAATGTTGCCAGCCAAAGCTTCTTTGCCGATTATGCAGATTATCTTCGGAGTCAAAAAGCCCTCTCCTACCGTGACGGTTTAGAAAAACTTTTCGACCATTCAAAATCTGCGCTTGTCGATTTAGCTCGTCAAACAACCCTGCAATCCGGCAATACCGTCTTTGAGAAGTTTCGCCTTCATACTGATAAAATTATTCAGGCCTTCCCAATTGTCTGTGCCACCCCTAAAGAAGTTGCCAAATATCTTGCCCCCACTAAGGGTCTATTCGATTATGTCATTTTTGACGAAGCTTCTCAATTATTGCCTGGGCAAGCTTTGCCTGCGATTTTCCGGGCAAAACGGGTGGTAATTTTAGGCGATCCTCATCAGATGCCTCCCACGCTCAATCTTGGCTTCGGTGTGATTACGGCGGACGAAGATGATTTAGAAGAGGATATTGGCGACAGCATTCTTGATCTTGTGCGCAAGCAGCCTCAAAGTCAACATCACCTGAAAGTTCACTATCGTTCTCGTTACAATAAATTATTCGAACCATCTCGTCAAGCGATTTATAGTAGCGAAGGGATTGAACCAATTTTTGAAGCTGAGCCTTCCCGAGGAGCGCCCATTGATATTGCTGACAATTTGGGTGAAGGGGTAGATGATCTGGGTTATGATCAGAATTTCCAACAAATTTGTCATGCGGCAAAACGATATCTAGACCAAATTCCCGAACCCGATAAAGTTGATGGCGCAATTTTCTGTATTCTGTTTGCTCGGAGTGAAATTCTGAATAATTTTAAAAAATATCTGGCAGAAGAACGAGTAGAGCGGAACTTCAAGCCTCTAGTCGACCTTTTGAATAGTGAGAAAATTCTCCTCTCTACCGTCACAAATTGCCAGGGAATCGAAGGTTTATATACGATCATCTATTTACAATACTATAAATTTCCTGGTTCGATGTGGTTTTTCAAAGAAGGCGCCGGCGCTTACAAACGCCTGAATGTTGCCATTACTCGCCAACGAGAGGGGCTAAAATTACTACTGGCCAACCCTCGTTCTGCCTGGATCTCTGCCTGTGATGCTAAAATTGCCAATTCCGGAACTGGTCCTAATGCTTTAAAAAGTGCCGAGCTGATGCGGTATTTGCTTGAAAATGCTGGTGAAGTTACCGGCGTCACTTATCTTGATCGTACCCTGAAGTCAAACGCCGAGAACTTCGATTCGCCCCTCACTGAACAGCTATATCATAAATTAGTTGAGTATTATCACGCCGATGCTGGCAGTAAAGTGCGGATTTACAGTGAAGTTGGCTGGAATTTAATCATTCCTAGCCGTGAAGGCATCTCTAAGAATGAGCGTAACATTGGTTTTCGGATTGATTTGGGAATATATTCGGTTGAGCAACAAAAATTCATCCTTGGCGTCGAAATGGACGGCTCTACTTATCATAGCGGATTCAATAAGGAGCAGAGCGATTACAATCGCCAATTTGTTCTCGAAAAGATGAAAGGCTGGAAGATTGAGCGCATCTGGTCGACCAACTGGCTTAATGATAGTGAAGCTGAGTTCAACCGCTTAGTCGAGCGCATCGACCAGCTTTTGCAAGGCTGATATCTTTGATAAGCGTTTGGTTCTCTCAGCTAACAGGACGCCAGATTGTAGTAGCAGTCTGTCGGGACCTGCTCCGGAAATATGAAATATTGATTGCAGTTTCTGTTCGTGCTAGTCGTCTTTGTAAGTAAATTAGCAAACTCTAATACCTTTATAACCCACTAAACCCTAGCCCAAGTCTTGCATTGTGCTTATACTATCATTGTAGCACAGATTGGGTAAAAAGTCAATAGCTATTGCATAAAAATCTCCAGAATAGCTAAATAGCTAACTATAAAAGTAATCTGTTGGAGTTTGTTTCAAGGAGGTTATTTTTCGGTATATTTGTTCAGGAAGTAAATTTTACTTGTCTCGGTGTAGTCTTGTGTGATATAATAATAACGGAAAATTATCATTTTTTATATTATTTATTTTGTTAACCCGCTGGCATCAGGAAAATGCCAGCATTGCAGAAAGAAACAGTATGAACATATTATTTATTATACTCGCCCTAGTTGTAGGCGTAGCTTTGGGTGTGGGTGGTCTATACGCTTATAATAAAAAGAATGAAACCTCTGGCCAGGATAAGGCTAATGACCTCGTCCGTAAGGCTAAAAATGAGGCTTCAGACATTATCCTTAAAGCGAAGACTAGCGCTGCTGATCTCGCCGCTAAGACCCAGCAGGAAGAGGCGGAGCGCCGCCGAGAATGGAAGAATACCGAAAGTCGCCTGACGGAACGGGAGAATAATTTAGACAATAAGCTTGATCAGCTTGAGAAAAAGACCGAGCGCTTAACTCGCGAAGAGCGCGAGCTTGACGAGTTAAAATCTGAGGTGAAGGACATTCGTAATCGTCAGCAGGAAAAACTCGAAAAAATTGCTGGGCTTACTAAGGAAAACGCCCGTGACAAGCTGATGCAGATGACGGAGCGCGATATTCGTGAGGATCTCGTTGGTTTGATCGCCAAAGAACAAAAGGAAATGAAGCATGACATTGATGAGACCGCCCAAGCGATTCTTTTGACCGCGATGGAGCGCATGTCTTCTGAAGTTACTGCTGATCGCACCGTCACAGCGTTGAAGCTCCCAGATGATGATATGAAAGGGCGGATTATTGGTAAAGAGGGGCGCAACATTCAGGCATTACAGCGTGCCACGGGAGTCGATATTATGGTAGATGATACCCCGGGTATGGTAGTACTATCTAGTTTCGATCCGATCAGGCGTCAGGTTGCGCGTTATGCTTTAGAACGATTAATGAAGGATGGTAGAATTAATCCAGCTTCGATTGAAGAGGCCGTAGCAAAGGCCGAGCGTGAAATTGAAAAAGAAGTGATGCGAGCTGGAGAAGATGCTGCGCGCGAAGTTGGCGTTGTTGGCATTCCGAGAGAATTATTGCATTTGTTAGGGGAATTAAAATTCCGTACTAGTTATGGGCAAAATGTTTTATTGCACTCTGTAGAGATGGCCCATATTGCTGGCATGATCGCAGAGGAGATCGGTGCGAATAAGCGGGTTACTAAGACGGCCACACTACTGCACGATATTGGTAAAGCGGTGACTCATAAAATTGAGGGCAAGCACGCCGAAATTGGTGCTGAGCTTGCTAAAAAATATGGCATGCCTGATGATGTAGTTCATGCAATGGCGGCACACCATAATGACATTGAACCTACTACTCCTGAGGCCATCATCGTCAAAATCGTTGACTCGCTTAGTGCAGCGCGACCGGGTGCACGCAACATTTCTGCTGAGAATTTTGCCGAGCGCATGCGTGATCTTGAAAATATTGCTACAGGTTTTCCGGGAATTGATAAGGCTTATGCGATTTCTGCAGGTCGAGAAATCCGTGTCATTGTTGAGCCTAAGCAGATTGATGATCTTTCGGCGCTTAAGCTGGCCCGCGATATTGCCAACAAGATCGAGGCGACCATGTCTTATCCGGGAATTATTAAAGTTAATGTGATTCGTGAAACTCGCGCAGTTGAGTACGCTAAGTAGGGTTTAAGGTGACAAAACAAGATTCGAATCAAGTAGAACAGAGCGCAGCAGTCGAAGACACTGAGACCTTGCCTAAGCATGAATCGGTCATTAAGAAGACTCCATTATCCTTTCAAACAAAATTAAAAATTACCCTGATCGCATTCGCTACCGTAGCAGTGATTCTATATTTAGCGTGGGACGTTATGTTTGATGGCCCAATTATGCAGCTCCTATCCAATCGCGAGCAGATGGTTGCTGCAGTTGACTCCTTGGGCGTTTTTGGACCATTACTCTATATCATCTTGCAAATTATACAGACAGTGGTGGCACCAATTCCGGGGCAAGTGGTCGGCAGTGTTGGTGGGTTCCTCTTCGGTCCATGGGGAATTCTCTGGACTACAATCGGTAGTTCAATCGGTGCCTATATTGTTTTTAAAATTTCCAAAAGGTTTGGACGGCCTCTACTTGAAAAGATCTTTAAAAAATCTATTATTCAAAAGTTTGAGTTTATTCTTGATGCGAAAGGTGCATCATTTGTGTTGTTTGCAATCTTCTTACTTCCCGGATTGCCAGATGATTTAGTTTGTTACCTTGCTGGTTTGACTAATGTACCAATACGTCGCCTCATGGTTTTGTTAATCCTTGGACATTTGCCGAGCATTGTAGTTACCAATTTCTTTGGTGATGGTGCTAGTGAAAACCTCCCCATGGTGATTGCCCTTGGTATTTTGACGGTGATTGTGTTGGGCATTGCAGTCTGGCAACGAGAGCGCATTATTAAACTCCTCAAGGAAGCGGCTAAAGATCCAGCTAATTCCATGAAAATAGTTAGGAAATCCGCTTCTAGCCATTCCAAAAAGGAAGATAAAGAGCCATGAAACTTTATATTGTTCGGCATGGTGAAACCAATTATAATGTTGCGGGGTTATACAATGCTTATCCGGATGACAACGTAGTATTAACCCAGAAAGGGATAGCTGACGCGAAAAATGTCGCCGAGCAATTGGAAGGAGTGGAATTTGATTGCGTATTTGTTTCGGAACTCAAGCGCACTCAGCAAACAGCCAAACTGGTCAGATCGCAATCTGAATTTGTGATTGACGAACGTTTGAATGATATCCATAATGGCTATGAAGGGAAACCGGTTGCGGAATATCATCAACTCAGAAAGGCTGCACCAAATAGTTTTACTTTCCGAGTTGCGGATGAATTTGAATCATCGGCCGATGTTTATGAACGTATTGAACATTTTTTGGCTGATCTGAGGCGTCAGCCTTACCAAAATGTTCTAATCGTAACTAGCGCTAACTGCGTTGGTCAATTTTTGAGTTTATTAGATCATTTAGATCCACAAAGTTATATTAATCGTCCGAGTATTTCCAACGGAGAAATTCTAGTTCGCAAGCTTAATCAGAATACTGATGTACTGCAGTAGCTGTTTTTAACTCGTCAATCGTCTGAATATCCTTCATAAAATCTGGCAATAAAAACTTCGCATTGGGCTGCTTGGCGAGTTCTTTTAGCTTTGGTAAACTGAGCTTTAAAACCTCGATTTTCTCGCCTGCATCTGGCTGCAAGTCACCACGCCGGGTGACGTTATTGGCAACAAAAATATAAACTAACCAATCAATCTTTGGCTGTGGTTGATGAACACTGACGAGTTTCAATTCCTGAAATTCTAATCCGGTCTCCTCGCGCATCTCGCGCCTGGCCGCCCATAACTCATTTTTATCAGATGGCTCAACCCGCCCTCCAGGATAGGCGTAAAACCAATCTTGATGCGGCTGAATTTGCCTCGTAAGTATGATTTTATCACCGTCTATTCCGATCACTTCTACCGTATCTGGACGTCTGAGCATTTCAAAAGTTGTCATCGTCCCATCGTAAAGTTGCTGAGGCCACTGATAAACGTCAAAAATCTTGCCCGTGAACACACGCGTGGCTTGTGGTGGTAATGTCTTAGCGTTTGGTGGTACGAATTCACGCATGGTCTCATTATAGCATGATTGGTTGTGGTATAATTATAAAATGAAGCCGATATTATTTACTGATTATGATTTTACCCTAGATCCTCATGCTAGCCAAAACGCGTTTGAGCATAATTTGCAAGCCGTGCAAGATTTTCGTCGTCGGGGAGGTTTAGTAGTAATCATTACTGGGCGCACGCTTGCTAGCCTAAAGAGAATATTTTCAAGTTACGCAGACTATTGCGACTATGTGATTGTTGATAATGGGGCAATTTGTTATACGTCCCACAGGGAATTACTTTTTCACTTTTTAATAGATTCAGCTCTGATTATAGAAATCAACCAATTCATTACCGCAAAACTTGGCCTAGGGGATTATCAGAATTTATATTCTTATGGCGATCAAGAAAGTCTACAAGCTTTGCCTCAAACTAGTAAGATTAGAACCTGGGTTAAAAACAATGCTATGGCAACAGCATTGTGCGAGTCTTTAAAGCAACATTTTCCAACACGTATCAAAGCTTATCCTTCTTATGATGACGATAGTTCTCGATGCGGTGGTGGGCTTGACCCAGGTTATATGGCTTTCGTAGATACTATGTCCATACTGGCGGGTAAGGAGAATGCTATTGAAAGTCTCCTAACAACAGTCAAGCCCACCCACGTTTTCGCTATTGGTGATAGCGAAAACGACTACGCAATGCTTCGGAAATATCATGGCTACGCCATTCGTGGCTCGTCTGCCGCAGAAGTAGCCTCACCGGATCACATTGTGGCGGATGTAGCTGAATTATTAAATGCACTTCCAGTTTAGCTCCAGTAACCTATTATTGAAACCTGCTTTAAAAAGTGTCTAGTACTTGAATTTTTAATCATCATATGCATTAGCTTAAAACCTTCTTGATTTAATAATATGGGACGAAAAACTTGAATTTGAAAATTTGATCTTTGCAATTTTTGATAGATTATGTTCAAAAACCTATATTAACCAGGTTAATCATTCGAAGCTTTTATACTGACAATATGGTTTAAGACATAACAATTCTTGAAACCAATCTTTAGTCGGCAATATCATTATATGAAGGTGATGAAAAGAGTTGACCGTTATGAATATTATAGGTAAACTAAAGGATCATGCTCTTGCTTTACCTCGGGTTTAGGCTATGCTATGATTAATCTGAAGGAAAAGAGTATGCGATGGCAAAAATATTTTAATGAGACGATTCTAGGCCGTGCTTATGATTATTTTGAGCGGGGTTTAGTACAAGATCTCCAGTGTTGTGATGGCAAATTAACCGCTACGGTAGCAGGCTCAAAACCGTATTTTGTGAGCGCACAATTAGACCGTGCCGGGCATATCCAAGATTTTAGTTGTAGTTGTCCTCATTATGAGTCCGGTTACGATTGTAAGCATATTGCTGCTGTCCTTTTTGCTTGGGAGACTGAGCATGCGCCAGATAGTAAATCCACGCAATCCCAGCCAATTACCGAGCGCGAGTTGATCTTACTCAAGAATCGCGTCCGTCACATTACTAAGAAATATTTGCGATCCAGTAATTTTATTGACTATTATGCTGCTCAGGATTTTTTTCGGGAAATTGATATGCTGCTCAACGCAGAAACTGCAGAAATGTTGCAAAATTCTCAGTACGAAATGGCGTTCGATTTTGCTAATTTTGTTTACGAAGAATTTATTAACGCCCCCATGGATGATGATGGGGAAATTGTGGAACTCGGCGAATCTCTTGATGGTTTGTGGTGTCAGATTTACACCACAAACCATGCCACGCGTAACGTGATGCTCGAATGGTTTACCATCAAACTACAAGACGAAACCTGCCACTGGTGCATGATTGACTTGATTGAGAATTTTCTCGAAAAACACTTTTTTGAGGCGGAATTTTATTCTCAGAAGCTTAGCCTTATTACCGAAATTCTGACTCAAATTCAGCAAGGCCTCGGCTGTCTTCAATCTGAATATACTTTCGGAGACCAGCAACGCTACGTTAGATGGCTCCTTATGCGGCTCAATCTCCTCAAACAATCCGCTATGCCTGCACAGGCGCTGGAAGCGGAATTTCTTGATAATTGGCAATATCCAGAGATTCGTCAGGTCTACATTGACTGGTTGATGGAAAATGGCCGCTATCAAGAAGCGATCAGTCATACGAAAAAAGCCTTACGTTTTGATAGCTCTAATCGTTACTTTGCGGATCTGTATTACCACAAGCTAGATTTGATCTATCAAATCACTGGTGATCAAGCTGCCCGTATTGCCAATCTGTATGCCATTATGAAAGTTGGCGTCCATGTACTTGAAGCTTACCGGGCCTTAAAAACTCTGCACCAACCGGCAGAGTGGATTAAAATTCGTCTTCAACTAATCCAGGAGATTCGCCATGTGGACGAACGCGCGGAAATTTATGCCAGCGAAAAAATGTATCCCGAACTTTTGGAATGTATTTTGGCAAGTGATGGCATTGAGTTATTACAAAAGTACGATCAAATTCTAGCCAAACATTACCCAGAAAAAATTATTCAGACCTATGAATCTTTACTCAATAAATCTATGCGCGTTGCTGGAGGAAGACTTTATTACCAAAAAATTGTTAAAATTCTTAAACATGTCAAAAAACTTCATGGTGGGGAAGATTTATGCAACCAATTAATTAAAACATGGTGTGATAAATATTCTAATCGCCGTGCAATGATTGAAGAGCTGTCTAAAATTCAGAAAAACTATTGACTTTTTAATAAATCTATGCTACAATGATAGTATAAGCACTTTGAGAGAGTAGTGCTAGGATTTTGGTGGGGAATTGATAGCTAAGACTTTTCTATAAAGAAGCATAATCTCGCCGGCGAATTCCTAGCTTAGCGGGTATAAAATTCCTATTTTTTCTGCAAACGGCTACTCTCAAAACTATCACTTACCTCTGTAAAAAATCCTTCTAAAATTAGTTACATAACAAAATATATGTGCTAAACTAAAACTAATAAATAAATTTAAAATAAGGATTTTTTCATGACACTCGCTGGTGCTAAAAAGAAATTAGAAAAAGACGCTAAAAAGGTTGGTAAAAACCTCGAGAAAGGCCTCAAGAGTACCAAAAAAGAAGCCGCTAAAATTAAAAAGGATGTCACCAAAAAGGCCACTAAGCTCAAGAAGGAAGCTTCTAAGAAAGTTGTTGAAGTCAAAAAGACTGCCAAGAAAGAATCGGCAAAGATGAAGAAAAAAGCCAGCG
>CANOGH010000041.1 GCA_947565505.1 uncultured Candidatus Saccharibacteria bacterium
AGAAAAATATGTCTCAAGAGAATTGTAGCAAAGGTAAACATATTACGCAAGAAGAAAACGTCACGCATTAATAAACCAAAACGAGATGCCAGGTGTTGTAAGAATACGGAACAATCTATGGATATCAAGTTAGCTAAGGTACTAGATTTGAGGCTTTGTAGTAATAACGAGTTAAGGCGATGATTTAATATGGGCTGGTGAGATTATATATGGAAATTATTATTTAAAAAGTATTTTTTGCGAAAGAAGTATATTGTCTATCCTTATGAATCAGTAAATAGCGTGGAGGGATTTTGCGTTGAGAGCTAAATAGAATTGCATCATTATTACGAAAAATGCTTGATTGGATTTTGTGATCTAATCTCCTTCTTTTTTCTGAAAGACGTGTGCTAACTTTTTTAAGTTTTGCCACCTGGATTTGGTTTTTTAGGATTGGGGCGCCATTGATAGATAGCTAAATTAACGTGATGATGAATCACTTCAATACCCTCAAGTTCGAGCAGCTGCTCCTGAATCGTGTCGCCGCCAAAGGCAAAATTAGGAGATAATCGCCCCTCATGATTGACAACTTTGTAGCACGGATACCGCTCGGGATCGGGATTGTGATGAAGGATATTACCAACGACGCGAGCAGAGCGGGGACATCCGAGTTGAGCGGCAATTTGACCGTAAGTTACCACCTTACCTCGCGGAATTGTAAGTAAGAAATTGAAGACTTGCTGTTTCATAGGGAATGGGGTTTGTTAAAAGAAAGTATGGATTCTTTTCCTTTCGTTAAAGATATTATACATGAAAAGTGTGATTTGAAGAAGAGCTCGTAAAGTTTGACTCGCACATGAGAATTCCGCTCGTAAAGTAGCTGATCTTAGTTTAGCAGGCTTCAGGTTCTACCTGTAAACTCTTATAATGTGTGTAGATGCTATATTGTTGGGCGCTCTCATATACTACCTACGGTCAATATGGAACTTCTAGCGGTTAGTGGCGCGTTTTTTATAATTTAGCCACGCTGCCTTTGGGGTAGTTTGTTTCTGGCGAGCAGATTCAATCGGTTCGTTAAAAATAAGCCCTATATTAATGCGAAAAATATCGCTTTGAATGGTTTTGTTCTATAATTCAGCCTTAGAACTTGGTGATGTCAAAAATAATTTTTGCAGACTTTTTGTAGTAAAGTATGTTGTAATGAAGACAATATCATCAAACTGCAATCCTAATTTTGGAATGTAACGTGACTGTTCGGATGTTGCGATATGTTATTTGCGTATTAATTTTTTCCAGTTCAAAATTGAAAAATTTTAATAATTACATTGAGGTATGCATGTTTTGTGTGCATTGATTGTTTGAGGGGTATTAGGCTTTTGGCCGAAGGCTTTGTGAGATTTTAAAGTTCCAAAAAGGTAAGGTGGCATGTTATTAACGATGATAGTTGGAATTAAGCAAGTTCATGTTGTATTATATTGTGTAATACATTTTATAATATATTGTATAATATCTGTTAAAATATGTTTTGTAATATATTTTATAATATGTGGTATAACTAACTCCTAAACTCATGAAGACGAGCGTGTTGGCTGTAATTTTAAAATGAAGTTCTTATAAAAGTATGCACCAAAAATAATCCGGTGCGCTAAACCAGCTTATGTTTATTTTAGCACAGATAAGCATAAAAGTCAATAGTTTTTATTGCTTGAGTTATACCCCTAACCACAATAGTAAATAATTAATGAATTAAAAGCCCTACTTGCTAAGTAACGATATTAGAAGTACAATTATACTCATCAGCTACACGTTAGCGATTGTTTTGTTGTGTGTAAAATCGTTCTAACATGATACTTAAACTAATTTGAGGTTTGAGTACTGTGTTAAACTAACGTGTAACTGAACCCTGTGTAAAGTCTGTACCTTTATTAAGAGGTTTGAGTACTGTGTTAAACTAACGTGTAACTGAACTAGTATAAGCAAGGCGATGAGGCAACTTATATTAACAGTATGATAGCGTAAATAAAATTGTAAAGGACGCTAACCGCTATCGTTGGACTATACGAGGAAATGGCATAAAAAGTTGCAAGGACTTAATAGACATTTGGAAGCTTGTATATATTCATTGTGCACTTATCAAGGCTATATGATTTGCCTGGATCACAAGAGTAGCACCATTAATAATGCTGTGAGCCAAACATGATTAAAAACTTAGTCAGCGGTCCTAGTACGTAACTCATTATATAATTTAGTAGATAGGCGTTCGACTTCTATGAGAGAGGTGATGAGTTCGTTGATATGGCGAGCATGGATGAGGTCGAGATTATAAAGGTTGCTAAGGCTGTTTTTGAGGAAAAGAGTGTTTTCGTAAATTTTGCGTAAATTGTGTAGTTTTTTGGGAGTTTTGGAGGCATTAGCATAGGCGACATAACAAAGTGCCATTTCGTGGGCACGAGAGAGTAAGGGTATGAGGTAGGATTCTCGAGCTAAGAAATCAGTGATACGTTTGCAGGCTTGATAGAGAGTTTGGTTAACCCGCATAATGGCGTCGTTGAGCAGGGGAGTGGGCGCTTTGGGTAAGAGGGCATTGATAGCTTGGCTAGCATCGTGGCTTTTTTGGTCGCGGAGAGTTTCGATTTGTTCTGGCGTATAAATATTGTCAAGATGAAAAAAATGTAATTCCGTGGTACTGAGAAACCGATCGGGATAAATATGGATTTTGGCAAGCTGGGCGATGAGCTCGGGATTGAGCTTGAGTGAAATGACACCGTTCTCGGATTTAGAATAACGGTCAGTGTCGATTTTGAGGTTGTAACGTCGATTAATACGGTCGGCGATAAAATTGGTATAAAATAAGACTGAGTTGCCGGCAATTTTGGAATAACCGTAAGTGGAATCGAAAATGAGGAGATGACGATCATTGTCTTGCTCAAATTCCATGGCTTTTGACTTAATATTGTGTTGCCGTTGGATGATGCTGGCGCGTAATCCGCGGAGGCGCATGGTGCGTTGGAGAGATTTGGGAGTGCTTTCAGTGGTTCTAAGTAGGGTTTCAAGCTCGTGCAAATCTTTGGCGAGTAGGGTGTCAAGATTGTAAGTAATGGTAGAGTCGGATTCGACGGAATGTGGATCCAGATTAATATGAGGTAGGGGGACTGCGGTACCAGATGGCAGATCTTTTTCAATCACGTTGGTTGATTTTTCGGGGATAGGAACGCGTGCATCCGGTTGTTTTGGCGTTGTATTTGTGTTAATCATGTTAATTTTTGCTTTCCTCAAGCTAAAATGCTACCTTATTTTGTATATATTATAAAACAAATTTGCTTTTGCGTGAGGATTTTGTAGGGAAAATCATAACTTTTGTGGTAACAATTTTTAAAGCAGTTTTTTGCTCACGGGCGAGATTTAAGAATAGTAAAGATTGTTGAGGGGCAGCGGGATTAAATTGATACGGTCAGTGATAGCTTAATGTGGGTTGAGTGGTTAAAAAGGGTTTCGAAAGTCTAGGAAAATGATTCGGGTTGTGCTATACTGGAGAGAGAAATAAGGAGATTGTAATGATTCGGGTGGATGAAGAGTTTATGAAGGATGTTGGTCTGGCAGATATGCCTTCAGCTGAGAAGGAAGAGTTTATGAAGCACGCCGAAGAAGAGTTGGAGGTGCGAGTTGGGCAGCGGGTAGGAGTTGGACTCTCGCGTGAGCAGTTGATGGAATTTGCGGATATTGAGGATTTAAGTTTAGCATCTGATTGGTTGAACCGCTATGTTCCGGATTTTCGGGAGAGGGTGAAGGAAGTGTTTGAGAACTTCAAGGAAGAGATCAGAGCGGAGCGGGAAGTGATTCTGGCGTAAGAGCCTGTGATCCCTGTTTTTCGTATCTCTATGTTTTTGTTGGATCTTGTGCACCCGAGTTCGTGAAACCTAGCACAGCGGCAGTTGGGTTTTTACTTTATTTAGAAAAGTGTGATTTTGGGCTTGCGTTTTTGTCGAATCCTCTGTGCTTGAGAAGGCGGAATCTGGAGCCTGATTTTTTGCTTATTTTTTTATACCTAGAAAAGCGTGATCTGAATGAGTAGATATTGGTGATTTGGAGATGATTTTTGCATTATGAAAAAATTCTGCATCAGTATTTTAATATGATTACTTATTTTTGTCAAAATTTGGACAGTTTTAGTTACTTTATCCAAAGTTGGACAGTTGTCTTAAAATGCCCAACTTTTGCTAATGATGTATAAATATGGTGTAATATAGGAAATACTAGGATTTATTTTGGAAATAATTTATTTTAGTTCTGAAGGTGCGTCTCTAGGTTAAGCGTTTCTTACCATAGCCATTCACAAAGGATTTGGCATCCATTGGTTTTTTACCTTCGGGTTGTAGCCGGTCGATGACGACAAAGTTACGGTCTTTGCATTTTAGCATTAGGGGCGAAGCGTGAGGTTCAATACCAGCAGCTTCACAGAGAATATCGGTGACACGCAGGGTATGAGCTTGGAGAATAATGCAGGTTTTGTCAAAAAAACGGTATTTCGGTTTTGGAAAACCTTGGAAGGCGACAATTTGGCGCCATAATTCGTTGGCGGTATATTTTTCTGGGTGCAAATCGCTCATGGATTTGTCAAGCTTGGTGGTAAAAGTAGCTTGTGTGTCATCTTGAGGCGTGGGGGTGATTTTGCCAGAGATAATTTGGGGGAGATTTTCCGAGAGCCACCTTGCTCCAGCGGTAGCGAGATGCTGATAGATTGAAGCTTTGTTGATTTCGAGGTTATCCAGAGTGGCTTGGTGATAAACTGGACCAGCATCCATCGCCTTGACGAGCTTCATGATTGAATAACTAAAATTAGTAGCGCCAGCCAAGATAGCAGTCTCAATAGGAGAGGCGCCACGATATTGAGGTAGCAGGGAAGGGTGAAGATTAAGAATGCCGATAGGCTCAAAAAGTTGTAAGACTTTGGCGGGCACAATGACGCCAAAAGAAGCTAAAATAGCGATAGCTTCGGGATGATCCTGCTTCAATTGGATAACAGTTTCGAGATCGGCTTTGCTGCGAGCATGAAAAATGATTTCAAAACGTTCGGCGATAACAGCTTTACACCAATCGGCGAGGGGACCGTTGCCAAGGAAGATAATTTTTAATTTTGGTGAGGTGGTACGGTCTGAAACTGTGGTGGATGGCATGTTTGCGGGTGTTTTTTGCATAATGAGATGATTCTCCGTCAATATTTTAATATAATTATTTTTTTGTCAAAACTTGGACAGTTTTGAGGGTTGTGTCCAAATTTTGACACTGGGGGTTAAAATGTCCAACTTTTGATTATTTCCTAATATTATGTTGTGGTATAGATATAACTATTGGTCACGTCAGCGTAAAAGTGCTAGCTAGGTTGATAAATTAATCGTTTTCGGGATCAGTGGGGAAAAGTTGGGAATTGTTTTTAATTTTACGAGCGTAGTCGATCGGTACAAGATCACCGTTATCGTCGAGGTGGAAAAAGGCAGTTTCATCGTCTTTAATATGATCAATGAAGAGGATGCCGTCTAGGTGATCAATCTCGTGCATGAGACAGCGAGCGAGGTAGCCTTCAGCTTTAACTCTAACTTCGTGGCCGTCTTCAATGAGGGCCTTGATTTTGACTTTACGGGGGCGAGGAACAAGGCCGTAAATTTCCGGAACGGAGAGACAACCCTCATAGTCACGGGTGATTTTGCCTTCGGTTTTGATGACTTCGGGATTGATGAGGGCAGTGAAGGAGTTATTGGTTTTATCATCAAGATCGTCGCGTACTAAAATGATGCGCTGGTTAACTCCGAGTTGAGGGGCGGCAATGGCGGCAGAAAGTTCATAGGGGTGGGACTCTTCCCATTTGAGGGAGGCTTCAAGCATGTCAGCAATAATCTGGTGGGTTTCGTCAGTAATTTGACTCACCTTACGAGACTTTTGACGGAGGCGCGGATCTGGCGTAGCAATGACTTTTTTCATAGTTTATATTATAGCAAAAAAGTCTAGAAAAAGCTAGGTTTAGCGAAACGACCGGTGTAGATAACGAAGCTGGTTAGAGCCAGGCTTACCTAGTTGGTTTAGGAAAGTCGATTCTGTAGTTCTACCAGAGTATAAACTGAAGTTTATGCTTAAAAGTGAAGCGACCGAGGCATGTCTCGTTTCATGACGGTATGGCAGAATAGTGACCGATAAGATGTGGGGCATGTTTGCGATGTCCTGTATTAGAGTAATGAGGGTGGATCGAGGGTGATTTGACAATTTTCGGTACTGAGGGTTTTGAGAGCAGCGAGCAGGTGATTTCTGGAGGAGCATTTGGCAAAAAATTGCCAGGTATATCCTCGAGTGGTACGTTCGTGAAAGGCGGGTAGAGGTGGCGAAAGGGTGAGAGCAGAGTGTTGTTGAAGAAGTTGGTGAATGATGTTGATATGTTTGATGGTGGTGGCTTCGGTTTTGTAGGAGACGCTCAGTTTGGCGAGATAGGTGAAGGGTGGTAATTGCTGTTGCTTACGAGTACGTAAGAGTTGACTGGCAAAATTTTGGTAGTCAACTTTGATGGCGGTGCGAATAGTGGGATGGTCGGGTTGGTAGGTTTGAATAATGACGTGGGCTTTTTCTAAGTGGCCGCGACCTACTCGGCCAATTACCTGAGTGAGGAGCTCAAAAGTGCGTTCTTCGGTGGTAAAATCAGGTAGTGAGAGGCCAGCATCTGCTTGCACTACTCCGACAGTGGCGAGGTAGGGAAGATCTAACCCCTTGGCTAAAGTTTGGGTGCCAATGAGTAGGTTAACTTTGCCGGATTTGAGATCTTGATAAAGAGCGTTGACGGTGGCGGTCTTGGCGGTGTCAGCATCGAAACGGGCGATGTGGGCTTTAGGAAAGAGTCGAGTAAGTTCGTTTTCGAGGAGTTTAGTGCCAAATCCTTTATGGACTACGCTCGGATAATGGCATTCGGGGCAAGAAGTAGGGACTTTGGTTTGGTGGTCGCAGGTATGACAGTGAAGCATAAAACCGTCAGAATGTAAGGTGAGAGGTAGATAACAATTAGGACAGAGGGCCTGCCAGCCACAATTTTCGCAGATTGTCATGGGGGCGGAGCCACGGCGGTTATGGAAAATTAGACTTTGCCAACCGCGTTCGAGATTTTCGGCGATAGAGGCAAGCAACTGGTCGGAAAAATAGTGATTTTTGTTAAAATTGATGCGGTTACGCAGGTCAATGAGCTCAATCTTGGGAGTGATGGCGGTGGTTTTGGCTTTTTGGGAAAGCTCGACTAGCGAATGGCGAGTTTTGGCTAGATGAAAATCAATCAGGTTGGGTGTGGCCGTACCTTGGACGCAAGTAATTTTAAGAGTGTTAGCAATAAAACTGGCGAGACGTAAGGCAGAGTATTTGGGGGCGTTGTCTTGATAGTAGGTGGTTTCGTGAGCTTCATCAATAATGATAAGTCCTAAGTTTTGGAGCGGGGCAAGTAGGGCAGAACGGGGGCCAATCACGATTTTAGGTGTGGTAGTTTCAAGGATGCTTAGCCAAGTTTGACGACGTTCGGTGAGTGATTGACCAGAGTGAATCAAGGTAATCATATCGCCAAAAGTCTCTTCAAAAACCTTCACTAGCTGGGAAGTGAGGGCGATTTCTGGTACTAGCAAAATAACAGAGCGATGTTGCCTGAGCGTATTAGCGGTCAGTTGGAGGTAGATGTTGGTTTTGCCGCTGCCAGTAATGCCATGAAGGAGTTTCGTACGGTTGGGGCAGTGGTCGAGCTCAGCTAAGGCTTGTTTTTGGGCGGAGTTGAGGGTGATTAGGGGAATTTTAATAGCGGTCTGGGTGGCGGGTGCGAGATTGCTAGTTGGTGGCGTGATGGTTGTAGTGGTGTCTGTGTGTGAGGTGTTTGTAGCGGTGTCTGTGTGTGAGGTGTTTGTAGCGGTGTCTGTGTGTGAGGTGTTTGGTTGCGTGGTTAAAATGTCGTCTGCAAGGGTATTGGTGGCTGCGCTAGTTGTTGCGGTTGTCGGGGCAGCAGCAAGTTTGGGAGATTTTTTTACGGCTGCAGTCGGGCAGGAGTAATTTGCCGTGTTTGGGGATTTTTCCACAGCTTCCTGGGTAATTTTGCAGATCTTTTGCACAGGTTTGTTATTTTTATCCACAGTTTGCTGATAATTTTCCACAGGTTTTACACATGAAGCATTGAACAAATCGAGCCTTTCTGGTGAAGATGAGTTTTTGGAAGAGGTTTCAGAATCGAAAAAGTCAAGTTTGACTTCGCTCTTGATTGCACCGCGAGCGGCAATATTGCCTGGAAGAAAAAGGGCGGCGATTTGTGGAAGTGGCGTGAGGTAGTATTCACTCATCCAGAGGAGACTTCTGAGGAGATGAGTTGGCAAGGGTGTGGAGTGTAACAATTTAGTGATTGGTTTAGTAGGGAAATTGACCGGTTTGACTTTACGAATGACGATGCCAGTAACAGTGCGCTTGCCGAGGGGAATAAGCACAATTTGTCCAGGAAGCAATTTGAAGGGCGAGGTATAGGTGAGCGTGCCGCTGCCTTTGCGAAAAATCTGGGTGGGAACTACCTCAAAAAACATACTTTAGATTATACACCGATTTGCCTGAATCTCAAGATGCGTGATTAATATGGATTGTTTTTGGGTGAAAATGTGTTTAGTTTGATGTGATTAAGAAATGCAACCATAGAAAAAGCAAATATTACAGAGATGAGGGAGCTTGAGAGATTGGTTGATAAATTTTGAAAAAATGGCAAAAAAGTGGTTGACATTTTAGCATAAGTGTGATAATATAGGAATAAGCTGGCGTAGCGAGCCGGATGTTTTTTGGTGGGAAATTCTTATAAATATGGCAGTCTAATGATGGAGGCAGGGAAAAGGCCTGAGAATAATTTATGCATAAGTTAATTCGTGAATATGGGAAGATTATTGAATATCATCGCCCAAACATTCTCGATAACGGGGATGTTGAATGTTATCATTCAAAAACGGTGATAATTTATGTATAAGATTTGCTAGCGGAAACGGATGAGGCGGCTGGATACTGCTGCGCAGACGGTGGTGTTCGGTGTGTAAACTCGTTCATGAAAAATCGATGTGCGCATGTTACGTGACGCTAAATAAATTTTGCAAAATGATAATTATGAGGAGAAGGAAGCGTGATTATACGCCAATGGGTGTATAATGGATATATGAAGTTTGTGGAGTTAAGTGAGGCGGAATTTGAACAGGCAAAGCTGCCAGGACGAAGTTTTTTGCAAAGCGTGGAAATGTGGCGACGCTATCAAAAGTTGGGGCGTGAAGCTTATTTGGTGGGCGTGAAAGATGCTGGTAGGGTGGTAGCGGCAGGTTTAATGTTGGGGAGAAATTGGCGTTTTGGTAAGAAGATTTTTCGGGTACCAGGCGGTTGGCTGATGGATTATAAAGCGGAGCATTATCAGGCGATTTTAAAGTGTTTGACGGCGGGGGTGCAGGATTTTGCTGGGCGGCGCGGGGGGATTGCGGTGCAGATTTCGCCAAATTTGGTTAGTCAGACACGAGATACGGATAATCGGGTGGTGGCAGGAGAAGATAATCGCGAGGTGAAGCGAGAGTTAGAAAGTCTGGGCTACAAATATTTGGGGGAATTTGAGCAACCGAAGTGGATCTACGTGAAAGATTTGGGTGAGCAACAGCCAGACGAAATGTTGATGGATTTTCGAACGACACACCGGCAGTTGATTAAAAAAGCGGAGCGAGAAGGGGTGCGGGTGCGTGATCTTGGAATAGATGAGTTGGGAACCTTGAAGCAGATTACTGACGAGGCGGCAGAGCGACATGGTTTTGAGGATCCGGACTTAGATTATTATCATTCAATGAAAGCGGCTTTTGGAGATAAGGTGATGTTCGTGGTAGCAGAGATTTCACGAGAGAATTTAAAATCACAGGATCAGGAAAAATATGGGACGGAAGGGGATTATGTTCCTCTAGCGGCTTCCATGTTTGTGAAAGATGAGCGGGAAGTAGTTTATCTTTATAGCGGTTCACGACGAGAGCTGCAGAAATATAATGGTTCGTATGCGATTCAATGGCTCATGATTAATACGGCTCTGGAGTTGGGGTTGACGCGGTATAATTTTTATGGCGTCAAGCCAGTAGCAGGAAATGGAGTATATAAGTTTAAGCAGGGTTTTCGGGGGCAGGTAGAGGAGCTTTTGGGTACATTTGTGCTACCGATTGGTGTGCTGGGTAGGTTATACGCGGCGAGGTTGCGACCACAAGAATATGGGGAAATGAAATAAGTTAAAAAGGTGATTTTTTGATGATCATGGGACGCGTTTTTGAAGTTGATTGCTAGAAAAGCTGAGTGATCTATTATTGCGAGGCGTAGATTTAAAATAGGCGTGAGGGGTGTAGGAAAAGTGTTTAATACGCATTCCTGATGTGATTTTTTGTGTTTTTACCGGAGTGACGTGTACGGCTCCAGGGCAGTCAGATATTTATAATTCAGTGATGCCAGGACAAAGCCTTAGTCAGTGTAAAAATACCGTTGACGTTAGTGATCCGGCTTGGAAGGTCGTTGAAAAATTGGAATGAACTGATAAAATAATTATAGGCAGAACTACCGAATTTACCCCACCCCTCGCAGGATATTATCGACCTTTG
>CANOGH010000042.1 GCA_947565505.1 uncultured Candidatus Saccharibacteria bacterium
GGCCGAACCCCCACCACATCTGGCTCTTGAGGCTAAAACGGCCAAATTTTAGTCTCAAGAATGACCCTCTGCAAGTGTCGCTCTTATGGAGGTACTAAAGGATTGGTTACAAAATCCTTGCCACAAAAAGCGACACCGCAGGGGTGTCTTAAGCCGTTAACAAATTGCGTATCGTCTTAAATAACAATTACGTCATTTTGTCCGCGATGTCGCTTTTATATGACATAAAACTATTAAGACAACATATGAAAAATGAAAATGCATATGCTAAAATACGCAATTTAACAACTTAAGACATTTTTATTATAGCATGCTTTGCACAAAAGTTACGGTTTTATTCAAAATTTTTACTTTTTAGAGATTTTTCGATTCTACACTCTTATTGATAGTTTCGGAAGTTGTTTATGTAAGTGCGATGATGGGGATTAATATTCATGAATTGAGAAGGTGTTTCGTTAATCTATTAGACAATGACCGGGTGGAAAGAAAATTGGAAATAGCGGTCTGTTATTCCGATGGGGACGAGACATAATAAATAATAGCCAAAAAGAGTGAGCCTCTTGATAGAAACTCACTCTTTTATAATAATTTCGAATTTGGTGGGCGATAGAGGATTTGAACCTCTGACCTCGTCTACGTCAAAGACGCGCTCTATCGCCACTATTACAGAGCAGAGATATTTATTTACTCCTCTACTCATATAATTTATTTTTCAATCTGCATTCGTTTAACTGTTCTTAGTATAGCAAATACCTTTACAAAAGTCAAGCACAATTTTTATAGATTCCATTTAATTCCCTCATAGACACCTTTCAGACGATTATTTGTAATATGCGTGTACTGTTTGGTTGTATTCCAGCTCTGATGACCCATTAAAGTAGCAGTGTCTCTAATGTCTACATTACTTTCTAAGAGTTTGACACAGAATGAGTGACGCATAGTGTGAGGGGTGATTTTTCCAAGGTCAAGGTAAGACCTAACACGCCTAAACATAAGTTGAACTGTCTTAATAGAGATTCTTTTGAACCCTGTCTGAGATGATACAAATAGGGCGACGTTATTATCCGTTCTCAACTCTAAGTATTTAGCTATGTCATTCTTTAGTTCGTCATTTATGAAACACAACCTTGGTTCTTTGCTTTTACCTACGACTACAAACTTCTCTGCCTTAACGTCGCTAATATTAAGTTTGCATAGCTCGCTAATCCTGAGACCTGTCATGAAGAGCATTTTAATAATGAGGACGTTCCTGATACGGTTGAGCTTTGGGTATCCACGCATTGGTCTTCCTGCCATTTCCATAAGTTCTTCTGCCTCGTGCTCGCCGAGATAGGGAATACTGCATTTTTCTCTCTTAGCTACGATGATATTGTCAGGGTTGACCGTTTTGAGCCCCTGCCGATAACATATGCCAATTACTGCTTTTAGGCACATTGTATAGTTGCGGGCAGTTCCTTGTGAGTGATCCCTGACTAGTGATAGATAATATTTTTGTATACCTTCAAGCTTAATTTCAGTAATATCAATATTTCCAAAATAAGTGATAATAGATTTGCAAGCATATCTATAAGCACTAGATGTATTTGTTGACCCACCACTAGACATTATTCTGAGATTATAGTTGTCAAACGCCTCTGATATTAACATTTAGAAACTCCTCCCCACCCATTAGTTAATAATAGATAGGGAAGAGTACGGTATGACGTATTTGTGAGATTGATGCGCTATACCGAGCACTTCGGATAGATTCCAGCCCTGCAGAGCTGACGATAAATGATTGCGCCAAAAAGTGCGGCTGGATTTTTACCTTTGTGTAGAGCATACTCGACTTTCTCGTTAAGATACGCTCTAGTTAAATATCGCACTGCGTCACAATAAAGAGGTTTGCTACTTCCTGCGTCAAATATTGCAACTAAAGAATCAGCTCTCTCATCTACCTCATTCTCATCAAGCTGTGCTTCTCGCACTCCGTACACTCTCTTCATTGACATTGTCATTGAGTTAGATTCCTTAAGGAATCTCTCATTGTCAATGAGTTCATTGATTGCCTGTACTTTTCCCATATTACCTCCGTTAGAAATTTTAGCACCAAAAAAACTTGCTCGCTCGTCGCAATATTCTAGCGATTTAATGTTGATGACGGCTAAACCCACAAACGAGCGTTTTGCAAATTTAGTCGTATTTGTACCTACTGAGGCCAAGAAAAGGCCCCAATCCCTAAGAAAAGGGACGGGGCTTCAATTCCGATTCGATATTCTTATTGTATCAAACCGAGAGCTGTTTGTCAAGAACGTTTTCTCACCTTCCATCTTCAAGTGCAACATAACCGGGATAAAAAGTGCAGCCTGAGGGCGAAGCACTAGGCTAGGATTTTTATCCCGGTTATGGATTTTCGTGGACTTTTTTGTGATACCACAAAGCCTATTTAACTGTTATAATAATGGTAATCAATCGCAACTATTCTAATTATTAGAGCGGTTGTTTTTTATTGTAAAATCAGGAGGTTTTATGGAAAAGTGCATTAAAGTGCGCAGAAATAGTGATAACCGTTATCTTATTAAACTTTATGGAAAAGTTTTTGATCTGACGGACAAAGTACTTTTAAATCCAAAGGGAAGCCTGGTAGCTTTTGGCACAAGTTATGATTATGAGGCAATTCTTGAGAATGATTATCGGAAAAACATGAGTGCGAAGCTTAAAATTAAAAAGGAGACTCAAGATGAAGCTTAGCGTAACCAAAAATAAACTAGAGATTATCGAATCTAGCATCTTGAACCGGGGCGAATACAAAGTTACTGACTGTACTTTTGATTTTGTTTCTTGCTACGATGGCTTGGTGAAGAAAGCCTTATTTAAGAATGCTAAAACTGGCAAAACCTACGAAATGCCGATTATTGATAATCGATGCGAAGTTCCAGCTGAAGTATTGATGGATAAAGGTGCGTGCATTATTGGTGTATATGCTTACAATGTGAATTCAGAAAGTGGCGAACTCAAGTTGCGTTATTCTCCAACACCAATTAAAGTAACTATTGATTTAGGTTCTTACACTTCTGACATAGAAAACCCAAGCAATATCACCGCTTCTCAAGCCGAACAGTACGAAGCTAAAATTAACAATAAGCTTTCCGAAATCGACCAAACTATTAAAGACATTAAAGAAAGTGATGCCCTGAAGGGAGATAAAGGCGATAAAGGTGAGAAAGGCGACCCTGGACAAGACGGCGCACCAGGCAAAAACGGAATTGATGGTATTGATGGTAAATCGGCCTACCAATGTGCTATCGATAACGGTTTCGAAGGTACAGAAGCGGAATGGCTTAAGAGTTTAGAAGGCAAACCAGGCATAGATGGACGAGACGGAACAGACGGAGAATCTGCATTTGCAATAGCCGTTGCAAATGGCTATGCTGGTTCAGAAACAGAGTGGCTAGAAGATTTGCGAGGCACTGACGGAACAGACGGTGCAAATGGACAGGATGGCACTAATGGTAAATCGGCTTACGAGATTGCTATGGATAATGGCTTTAACGGCACAGAATCCGAGTGGCTTGCTAGCCTCAACGGGCGTGATGGTAGGGATGGTCAAGATGGAGCTCCTGGTCTACCAGGTGAGCCTGGTCAAAAAGGAGAAAAGGGTGACAAGGGAGAAAAAGGCGATCCTGGTGAACCTGGGCCTCAGGGGCCACCAGGAAGAGATGGTGTCTGCGCAAGTGTAGAAATCGCTCAAGCCACTGGTGAGTCAGAAACTGCCGTGATGAGCCAGAAGGCAGTCACTGACGCGATTAATAGCTCGCTGGGTAATGTAGAAACAATACTAATAGAGCTACAAAGTGGCTCAGGAACGATTAGTAAGAAGGGTGAAATATGAGCATTATAGACACAGTACAGCAAATCGAAAGTGATCTAAAAAGCGCATATGCTATCGTTAATGATAAAGGCGGAACATTGCCGGCAAATCAAAATACGGCGAACCTATCTGGTGCAATTAGGTCAATTCCGGCTAATGAACAAGACGAACTTGGGCAGCACGTTTCGATTCTTACGATTCGTTACTTAGATGATAATAATAGCCCAACTGGCGAGTGCGCTAAAATTTATGATTGCGCTTTACCAGAATATGGATCCAGCTTACCTAGTGCTTGTTTGTCTGCGCTCGGCAGACAAACAATTCAGCCTACAATCACTAGCTACAGGTTACCAGCGATTGCTAAGTGCCATTTTGATAGTTTCATAATTAAAGGAGCTATCGATCTTGCTACAAACGGTGTTTGTGGCGGTAACTCCGAGACTAACGGTTTTATCAATGTTAAAATAGTGGACTTGAGCGAATGTCAGCCACTAGACGGTGCGACATTATGCGTTGGTAGGTATTTCTGTGCTTATGCCAAGAACCTAAAGACAATAAAACTCCCATTAGTGGGCTGTGATTGTGATAACACCTATTTCATGCACGGTTGCGACAACTTTGTTGGTCCACTTTATATACCAGAATACACTAATCCCCCCACAGATGATGCATCGCTTGCTGCCACAAGAGCTGAAACGCCAATGTATACTCAAGGAATTACGCTTACTGGTCCCGGAGCTGCCGCTTGGAAGGAGGCTTTACCAGATTTGGACGGAGAAGGTGGATTTTATCGGAAGTTGGTTGTGGGGTAAATGACTATGCTATAATAATGACAATAATCAATCGCGATCACTTTTTTGGAGTGGTCGCTTTTTTGATGAGAAATATAAGGAATTACAATGTCAAGAAAAACTACTAAAACTAAACGAAAAATCAGGAAGTCGGCTGTGCAATTTGGGAAGTCAGGGCTTAAGCCGAGAGTAGTTCATGATGTTGTTAAAAATACAACGAAAAACAGAGATAAAAAACCTAAAAATAACAAAGAGGTTAAGAAGATTCCTAATCCAGATGGTAATAATCAGACCACTCCTTCTGATAAATGGTATGGCAGTTCATATGCTGACACTAAGACTAAATTGAAAATCTATTATGAACATCATCCTGAATTGCATATGAAGTTCATCGAGAGCTTAGTAAAAAATGCAATTGAGGATCCTAAGTGGGCAAAAATGGTAGTAGAAATGACGGGTGGTTTTGATCCTACGGAAGCTAAGGTTACTGGCGAGGTGATACAAATTGCTGAAAATCCACTGAATAGTTTAAGTGTAGAGGAACTCCGTACTATTAAGGCTTTAAAGGTGCTTCAAAATCAGAAAATTAGAAAGGGAAAGAGCAATGATTAACGATTACGACTTGGCTATTTTAGACAAAATTAACGAACGCGATATCGATATTGCTCTGAGCCATAATAACTTATGGTATTTTTGCAATGCGCTTTACCCAACATTCTATACTCCAGATCGTAACTATCTTGTAGATCTATGTGATCGTATTGAGAAGTTTGTTGAAAGGTCCCCTAAACGTTTTCTTGTTATTAATGCGCCACCTCGCCATGGTAAATCACTTACGGCTCAGTGCCTAACAGCGTGGCTTTTTGGTAGAAATCCTCAAAATAGAGTGATGACCGCATCTTATAACGAAGAAGTAGCAAGTGTGTTCTCTCGAATGGTACGGGATATGATTTCTACTGAGCCGATGGGTGATCGAATCGTATATAATCATATTTTCCCTAAGACTAAGATTAAATATGGTGATGCGGCCGCAAAACGCTGGAAATTGGAAAAACAAACGCAATATGCTTACCTTGCTACTTCACCAAACGGTACAGCAACGGGCTTTGGCTGCGACTTTCTAATCTGTGACGACCTTATTAAAAATGCCGAAGAAGCCTACAATGAAACAGCTTTAGACGCTACTTGGAGCTGGTTTACCAATACGATGCTCTCTCGTTTGGAAGGTAAACGTAAGACTATTATCATTATGACTCGCTGGGCAGATGGCGATCTGGCTGGTCGAGTGATTAGCGGCTTTGGTGATCAGGTAGAGGTTATTACTTATAAAGCTCAGGAAGAAGATGGCACGATGCTCTGTGAAGATATTTTGGATGTCAGCTCTTACGAAATAATCAAACAAGAAATGAACCCCGACATTGTGGAGGCTAACTATAACCAAACACCAATCGACATTAAGGGTAGGTTATATAGTGAATTTAAGATCTGGGAAGAAAAGCCCAAAATGCCAGTTATTTATAATTACACTGATACAGCTGACACTGGCACAGACTTTCTCGTTTCTGTCGTCTATGGCGTTTATGAACACGAGGCTTACATTCTCGACTTGATCTGTACAGATGAGCCAATGGAAGTCACTGAACCTGCCACTGCTAAACTTCTCACGGTAAATGAAGTTAACAAGGCTGTAATTGAATCCAACAATGGTGGGCGAGGCTTTGCGAGGAATCTGAGCCGACAGCTTACAGACCTAGGCAACTATAAGACGCAGGTCACGGACAAAGCTCAAATCCATAACAAGGAGAGCCGTATTCTGGCAAGCTCGGCGTGGGTGCAAAACCATGTCTATATGCCTCTCAATTGGAAGAACAAGTACCCAGAGTTTTACAGGCAAGTGATGAATTATCAGAGAAAAGGCAAGAATGCTCATGATGACGCAGTGGATGTCCTTGCGGCTATCTATGAAACCGTGGCAAATACGCCAAAAACGAAAATTTACACCGATGCAGATTTTAATCGGTCTGCGAGAGGGCGACAAGCATTTATAAGATAAGGAGAATAAAATGACGATTAATAAACGAACTTATATTTTACCAAAAAATACTCAACCAACTGCAAAGATAATTGCTGATTTACTTGGTAGTATAAAGCGCATTCAGGAAGTTAAAAAATACCATTTGCTGGAACAATATTATAACGCTGAAGCTATTATTAAGGATGATGTACATAAAGAGCCTCTGATTGCTGTAACCGCTTATGCACGTTATATCGTGGAATTAAATTGTGGCTATCTATTAGGTGATCCAGTTACATATAACGTTAGCGAGCAATACAACATTGAGCCAATTCAAGAGGTGTATGATGCACAAAAGATTCAGAATATTGATATTAAGCTAGAAAATGATGCCAGTAAGTTTGGGCATGGGTTTGAGCGCATTTATATCAACGAAGCAGGAGAATGTCGAAGCGTTAGCCTAGATCCGCGCAACGTGATTTTAGTGCGTGATAATACGGTAGAGCATCGCAAGATGTTTGCTCTTATCTATGTTGAGGCTGTGAACGAGAAGGGAGAAATTGTTGAAGGTGAGTATGACTTAACAATTCTGACGCGTGATAAAATCATGGAACGAAAGCTAAAAGGTGAAGTCTTGATGGGCGAAACGAGCGGAGACATGAGTCATGTATTTGGTGATGTGCCTGTGGTCGAATATATCAATGACGATGATCTGATTGGTGATTTTGAGTCAGTATTGCCACTGATTGATTCTTACAATATTTTACAAACAGCTAGAGTAAATGATCGCTTGAAGACTGCGAATGCTCTGCTACTCGTAAGTGGTGGTAATCTTGATAAAGAACAAGTAGATGCGATTATGGAAGGTCGTATTGCTGACCTTCCAGAGGGCGCGAAGGCAGAATATATCACTAAGACAACTAACGAGCAGGAATCTGAAACTTTGCGGATTTCTATTGCTGACGACATACATAAAATTTCCATGACTCCTGATGTGAGCGATAAGAACTTTGCTGGCAGTGCCTCAGGCGTTTCGCTACAATACAAACTCTTCACTTTTGAGAAACACGCTAAAGATAAGGAACGTTGTTTTGAAGCTGCCCTTATGGAGCGTTTTAGCCTGTATAATGCCTATCTGAACCGCACTGCCAATATGGAGATTATTCCAACCGCCAAAGTGGATGCCGTGTTTCAACGTGCTTTACCACAGAATGATGTTGAAGTAGCGAATATGATTAATTCTCTTGCTGGTTTGGTGGATAAAGAAACCTTAGTGGCACAGCTTTCGTTTGTGAGCGACGCTAAGGAAACCGTAGCTCAAGCAGAAAAAGAAGAAGATCGAAGTCTTAAACTCGGTACTTATGGTACCTTTGACGGGTTAACCGAAGATGAGCCACTAGCGTACACAGACTCAGTAGAAGATTGAGGGCAGGAGTACAAATGAGCAGGAAAAAGGCACGCTACTGGAATGTTGATGAAGTTCGGCCTCTACCAAAAAGACTTTATAAAAAGTTCTATGGTGAGGAGTATTCCGATAGTTGGAAACTAAGGTTCAGTGGACTGTCCGAAGAAGAGAAAAAAGCATTACAACCAATCCTTGAACAGCAAAAGTTCAAAGAAATATATTGGGTGCCTGAAGTAGATTATCCAAGAGGGGTAAATACACCTGATTTATTTATTGATGATGCTAAAGTTGAGATTAAAAGTGTAACGTCTCAGAATTCCATCGATTTGCAAGTTCGCAAGAGTTCTAGGCAGGTAGGCGAGGACGGTTGGCTGATTTTAGATTTCAGTAAATCAAAGCTAGGAAAAACGGAAGTCTTAAACGTTGCAGAACGTAGAGGTACTCGGCAAAAATTAAGTAAATTTGCTATAACAAAGAATAGTAAATTGCTAGATATCAGGATACTTGATAATAAAAAAGATGACCGAGAGACCGCAGACCAAAAAGGGGTCCACGATCCTCGGTCACCCTATATTTCTATTTTACCATACGAAGCAGAAAAAGTCAATAAGAAAATTAGCCAATATTGGCAGGCACGTTCACTAGAGCGCACAGCTCAGGCAGAGCAGGAATCTATTCAGTATTTGCAAAAGATTCGGAAAATCTACCACAAGGCTGCCGAGCATTTAGTGGATGAGATGGTAGCAATGTATAGCACCTACTACAATAAAGACGGACAGTTTAATAAGGCTGCGCTTTATAACATCGCTAATCATGGCAGTCTCAAGCAGTTCCGTGATGAGATGGCAAAAGCTGGATTATCAACTTATTTGCCAGCTAATTATCAAGGACGCATGAACCGTTTAGGGCTTTTAAACGCACAAATATGGCTAGAAGTAAAAAAGTTAGCCATAAAAGAACAACTTATTAGCACTGAGCATTATAGCAATACTGTGAGGGAAGCTTACCGGAAAACGGCTTTTGATATTTTACAACAAACTGCTCATAGCACAGCCTTTGCTGATCTAAAAGCACGTGACGCAGAACGAATTCTTCAAACTAAATTTTGTGGCAAAAATTATTCGAAGCGCATTTGGGGTAACACCGACCACCTTGCAGAGAAACTACAAGAAATTCTTGCTAAAGCAGTGGCGACTGGGCAATCACAGGCTAAGACTATTCGAGAGTTACAAGCACAATTTAATGTTGGTAAATTTAATGCCTCAAGGTTAATTCGTACCGAAACCAATTATTTTCAAAATCAAGGCGAGCTTGCTACCTATACTGAGTTAGGGATAGAGTATTACGAGATTCTTGCTACTTTAGATACGCGAACGTCCAAAATCTGTCAGCGAATGGACGGTAAAGTTTTTCTTGTTAAAGATGCAATACAAGGAAAAAATGCTCCTCCTTTCCATCCATTTTGTCGCACGACGATTGTGCCATACATTGAAGATCTTGAGTCGGAAAAACGAATTATACGTGATCCAGAAACTAATCGCAACAAAATCATTGAAAAAATGACTTATGAAGAATGGAAAAAGATGTATCTACAGCAAGAAGATGTAAGTGCAGATGAGAAATCGTCCATGCAACCAAAACGAGTCGGAAATAAAATGCGGAAGGGGGAAGGGAAGAATTATAAGACTATGGCGTCTAATAGTCAAAATTCTAACGTATTAAAAATTTATACTGGAAGAATTATTAATGGTTGTGAGGAAATTAGGTCGCTCGTGAATGAGCTCTATAATATGGATAATCGAACGGCACAACAAATATTTAAGCTAATGGGTCTTGTCGCATAATTCCATCAAAAAAGTAGTGTTATACTTGTAATATGTAT
>CANOGH010000043.1 GCA_947565505.1 uncultured Candidatus Saccharibacteria bacterium
CTTATGCTTAAAATGTCCAAGTTTTGACACTTATGCTTAAAATGTCCAAGTTTTGTTGGTGTTTAAACCGGAGTTAAATAATTCGATAAACTCAGCATCAATTCGATCCGGATGTCAACATATTATCTAATGTTGTAAAAAATACAACACATCAATTAATGAACTCATATCTGTAAAATACAAGTTTGTTGTAAAAATTACAACAAAAATTAACTTTACAATTTTCGCCAAGAATCATACAATAAAACTATATTCTGCACCTGAAGAAAACCACTTAAACACGTAGTAGAACATATCAATAAATATGTAGCAAGGCGTGTTTTCAAACGTGTGTTGACCTAAAATTGCCGCATCTTCCTCAAAAAACATCAAATATCAACCTAAACACTAAAAATAAAATTATGCCAATCAAACGTAAACAACCTGCCAAACGTACCGAGACGAAGATTTTGATTATGCTGGCACTTTTTAGTATTTCGGTAGGTCTGTGGGAAAATTTCCGTCAGCTCTGGTTACAAGAAAACGGTTTTACGGCGCAAGAAATTGGCAATCTGAGCGCGATTGGTACGGTATTGTCAGCGGTGGCGGTACTATTCATTGGTAAACACCTGAAATTTCAGCATCTCAAAGTCTTTATTACCCTGATTCTAGCGCTGAAAGTGGTGAACCTCTTTGGCTTATTTGGCTTAGGGCAAAATATTGCTACTGCCGAAGCGCACGGTGCGGTTTTTGCTCCCGATCGTTTACCGATTGACCTGATTGTGATCGTTGATTTTGTTACTACTTACCTCATTGTGACCAGCGTTTACCCTCTGATTACGACTGTTATTAAGAGTAATAAAGCCTACAGCAGACGCAAACTAGTGGAGTATCTTTTCCGAGATATTGGGGTTTTGATTGGCGGTATCTTGATGGGGCGGTACTTATTCGGTTTGACAGTTAACTACAACGGCTGTCTCCTAGTATCAATCATGTTTATGGTGGCAGCGATCCTCATGATGTTCACCTTCAAAACTCCTAAGGTGGTGGACCGTGTCCGTGGGCGTCAACCTTCAATCACGAAATATATTTTGGCTAGCAAAATCCAAACTGTTTACATGATTTATGCCTTTCTTGCAGCCATGTCGTTTGCGACGGCGCTTGGTTTGAAAATGTTAATGTTGACCGATTACCTACAGTTCACCCCTACTGTGGCGACCAATTTCTTACTGATTACCGGCATCATTGCCGACATTATTGGGGTCTTGGCTTTAAAATATCTGACTCCAAAAAACGATTACCTTACCATGACGCTCAAGTTCGGTGTTCGGCTGATTGCTTATATTGTCGCGGTGTTGACGGATAATAATTTTATTTTCCTCCTTGCTATCACCTGGTCTTTACTTATTTCTACAGCTTACGAAGATATTACGGATGGTTATTATATCAATCGGGTCGAGAATAAACACCAGTTCCGCTACAATACCTTTAAATACGTCATCTCCTTCCTTGGTGAGGCAGCAGGAATGTTACTTTGCGGCATTGTTTACGAATACGGTATTGGTGCCATTCTTGGATCGGCAGCCGTCATTATGGTGTTCCAGATCGTAATTGCGTACCACCTGATCTACCTACGCACGCAGCAGGAGCGCCGAGAATACGAACGTCAAAAGCGCCGACACGAGCTGGCTACGCGCTAATAATCAAATCACTACAATCATCTTCTAGAAGGCCTCCACGCTGTCAAAATGCCACAATACCGGCTGAAATTAGTTTTTGCAAAAAAAGTCTTGACAATAGTTTAGCGCTTCTGTTAAACTAAAACAAAGTCATATATAAATAAACACAGGTCATATAAAAATGAAAACAAACACTCGCAATTTTTTTGTCGTGTTGTCGCTCGCACTAGCACTTGGACTAGTAGCGCCAACCAACACTTTTGCTACTGATAATACTCATGCTGAAGTTATCGAGGTGCCACTAACTGACGAAGGTGCCAATTTCCAGGGCTATGCTAACACTAGCGGCATTGCTATGATTGACACTGCAGATGATACGGTGAATCCTGAAACTACTGAAACCTATGGTATGGGAGCAGAGAATCAAGCGTACTATCAAAAACAGGAAGTCTTGAGTGGTATCAAAGAAACTGCGACTGCTGCTGAATTTGAAGCCTTACTTGAATCGGTGGATAAGGATATTCCGCATAGTTTAGCATGGCTAGCAATGAGCACGAGCATTGATGTAGCCGAAATGGTCAGTACTGATAACCAACTTTATCAGCAAGTGACGGAGCTTAGAGCTAATATTATGAAAGCCGCCACTGTTGATACTAGCAGTTGGAACACTCTACCTTTTTACGAATTAGTTAACGTGGCCAAGGCCTCGCCAGATTATAATACTAACTCCGCACTCCAAACTGCTGTCAAGGCCGCCGAAGAGATATTGAATACTACTCGTCAAGCTATCATTGATAGCTATGCCGAAATTAAGGCGACTGGAGCGCAAACAGTGGATGATTTGAAAAAGGAGTATGCTACTAAGACACTCTCTGAACTATTAACACTGATTAAAGCTGATCCTCTCTACGCAAGATATCAAGCATTGAAGGCAGCCTACCTCAACGCGCTAGTCTTTGCTACAGAACTCGAAAGCGGTAGCAACGTGATTACCGTGGCTGAAATCACGGCCGCATACAACGACCTCTACCGTGCTGCGATTGCCTTTTACCCTGATTTTGTCCCTAATGTCCCCGCTCCACAGGCTTTGCCAGAGACTAGTGTCAATACCACTCCCGAAACGCCCAATACTAAAGCACCTAACACCGGTATCTTCTCTCATCTAACAGCTGGTGGCGCTGCCGTCACTACTACGATTATGGCAGTTACTGCCGGTTTAGCAATTCTGTTAGCTGCTCGCCATCAGTTCCGCCGTCAAACCCGTAAAATTCGTAAATTTTAGCTAAACGGAACCGTCTAGGCTAATATCACCCCTGAAAATAATCTCAGAGGTGATATTTTTAATAAAATTTGCCAAAATGTCAAGAATACTATTGCTTTTTTCGCTAAAGTGTGCTACAATAGAAATAATCTTGGAATAAACCCGCCATGCGCGCTAATTCCAAGGGTAATAACAGTATCGTTTAAGATGATACAATCAGGAGGATGACCTCCGGAACCGCATTATGCGGTTAGTTATGGATGCACAAAAAACAAAAGGGGGATTTCAGAATGTATCCAGAATCAACGGCTATAGCGAATGCAATTATAGACTCCATTCAGGCGCAATCAATCATTTGTGCTAAGCACGAATTGGAGCCAGGCTACGTCAAGGTAAAAGTCACACTAGATACCTACGAGCAGGCTATTTGTATTACGCCAAATGTAGACTGTCATGATCCACGGAATGTCAAACTGGGTAAAGTGGATGAGCACCAAGACGGAGGGGATAAATATCAGGAAGAAGTGACCTCACAGATCATCCAGTGTGCGATTCAGTTTATTGACGAACAGTGGGACTATCTGAGGCGGAAGCTGGGGTTAGTCTTACCACGGGATCAAGTTGTGATTGCGCCGCCAGCTGAAAACAACGCACTAATAACCGACGTTGAAATTATCAATTTTTGACCTTTGCAGTGCGTTACACTAAAATGCAAATAATAATGTGCAAGCACATTATCCGGGCACCCGTCTACACGGAGTGCCCAATCTTTTTAGGTGTATTTTGGAAAATTGTCCGCGTTTTTGGATTTCTCATATAGTTTAGGACCCAGATTTATCTAGCAAAGAGCGCTATCTGCAAATTTAGTATTAGCAATAGAAATCATAAAAGAGGTATTTTCGCACCTAATATTGTAATAATTACCTCAAGATTCTGATTCTGATCAGATAGGCATGTTGCTGCAAACTGTTATTTACTTAGAAGATGTGATATAATCAATCCATGAATGCAAACGAAATCCGCCAAAAATTTTTGAAATTCCAAGAGAAACACGGTCATAAGATAATTCCACCAGCACCGCTAGTGCTCGAAAATGATCCTACCACACTGTTTACTGGTTCGGGTATGCAGCCACTGTTGCCATATCTTCTAGGCCAACCTCACCCTGAGGGAACAAGGTTGACCGACTCACAACCTAGTATGCGTTTGCAAGATATTGAAGACGTGGGCGATCCGCGTCACACCACTGTCTTTGAAATGTTGGGCAACTGGTCTCTAGGAGACTACTTTAAGAAGGAACAAATCGAGAATTTTTTTGAATTTCTTACGCAAGAGGTGGGTTTAGATCCACAAAAAATTTATGTTACCTGTTTTATCGGTAATGAAAAGTATGGTATCCCTAAAGATACCGAGGCGGCAGAAATTTGGCAAGAGGTTTTTGAGAAGGCCGGAGTTGAAGCGCAAATTGTTGAGATCGGTAGTGCCAAGCAGGGCGATGAGCGGGGAATTAATCCTGGAGAGCGAATCTTCTTCTATGATGATAAGGAAAACTGGTGGAGTCGTGGTGGTGGGATTGAGACGACGCCACTAGGTGATCCCTGCGGGCCTGACTCGGAAGTCTTTTATGATTTTGGTGAAGATAAGCAAGATCTTGAAAAATATGGTAAAAGTCATCCGGCTTCTGACGGTGCCCGGTTTATGGAAATTGGTAATCAGGTGTTTATGCAGTACAAGCGCAATCAGGACGGTACTTTTTCTGAACTCGAAAAGAAAAACGTTGACTTTGGTGGTGGATTGGAGCGAATTACAGCGGCCAGCATTGATAGCTGTGATGTTTTTAAAATTTCGTTGTTGAAGCCGATTGTGGAGAAGTTAGAGGCCATTTCGCACAAAGACTATGACAATAATACTGATGAGATGCGCATTATTGCCGATCATTTGCGCGGTGCCTATTTGCTGGCAGCGCAAGGCCTAGTGCCGAGCAATAAGGCGCAAGGCTACGCTCTTCGCAGATTGGTGCGCCGGGCGATTCTGAAGGCACTTGATCTTGGAATTGGACAAGAATTTTTGGGGGAAATCTTACCGGTGGTCGAAGAGAACTATCAAGACCTTTCGGATGATATTTTGCCGAACCGGAAGAACGTGCTTGATATTCTGACTAAAGAAGAGATTGCTTTCCGTAAAACTTTAAATAAAGGCGTAAAAGAATTAAAGAAGCTAGGCGCCGACCAGGAATTAACTGGTGCTGAGTTATTTAAACTTCAGGATACTTACGGTTTCCCACTTGAGCTCAGTGTGGAAGAAGCCTACAAACGCAACATTAAATTATCCAAGAATTATCAGGCTGAATTTGAAGAGGCTTTGGCTGAGCAGCGTGAGCGTAGTAAAACCGCTTCCAAGGGTATGTTTAAGGGTGGGCTAGCCGATACTGGCGATCAGACGGTTAAGTATCATACGGCTTGTCATCTATTGCTGGCAGCCTTGCAAAAGGTAATTGACCCGACCATTAGTCAGAAGGGTAGCAATCTTACTCCGGAGCGGCTACGCTTTGACTTCAATGTCGATCACAAGCTAACTCCTGAAGAATTAGCGGAGGTTGAAAGGTTGGTTAATGACTGGATTGCGGCTGATTTGCCAGTAGTATTTGCTGAATATGAGAAAGATTACGCTTTTGACGAACTACATGCCCACGGCAGTTTCCGTGATCGCTATCCTGACCGTGTCACGGTTTATGCGGTTGGCTTTGGTACTCCTGAAGATGCGCCAGACACCATTGAACAAATTATTTCTATGGAAATCTGCGGTGGCCCTCACGTTGAACGTACGGGGCAGTTAGGTCGGTTTAAGATCACCAAGGAAGAAAGCTCTAGTGCCGGCGTCCGTCGCATCAAGGCCGTTCTAGAATCAAATTAAATCTCAGCTTGCTGCGGGGCGGTTTGCCAAAAACTATCCAAAAGAATAAGCCATAAGATCAGTTTCTTGAGTCATATTTTGATAATTTGGTAACTTGATAATGCGCAATGTAGAGTAAAAATGTAAAGTTGGAGGCGCATTGGGGGATGCGCCTGTTTTTGCTTCCTAACCCCCTAGATTGTCCGGGAGTTTATCCCCTAAAAACTTCTGGATTGTCCTGGAACTTAGAAATAAAAAAGCGGAACACCATTTAGTTCCGCCGTGAGATCACCCCCTTATTTTCATCAGATGTGACGTATGGTAGTTAAATACCGAGATTCGCCGCCGGAAAGTCGGTGCCAACATGGAGCTGCGGCACCGTGATGGTTACTGTTTCTCCGGCTTTCAGCCTGCCGTCCTTGGAGGCACCATTACCGGATAAAGCAACGCCATTCTCCTTGAGGCATTCACCCGCGGTTGCTTCCCTTGAGCGTCCACCGGCTTCAACCATTAGGTAGTCACCGATCTCCATCCAGTCGCTGGCTGACGTGTTTAACTCTACGATACCATCTAACCTGACGACCGCCCTCTCGGCACGTTTCTTGCTTTCGCCGGAAGTCGCAGTGACTCTCCATAAGAATTGACCATCTTTCCAGTCGATTCCGAACCGTAAGTTCTGCAGGTCCACTGCGGTTTCGATTTCGACTTTTAAGGCATAATCGCCCCTTGCGAGCACCTGATCGGTAGACACCGTTTTTCCGGCCTCATCGCGCAGCTCAACGTCGACATAGACCCGGTATTTTGGCGCAACTGCCTTATCGCGCTCAACGGTCTTAGGCATTTTGACCTGATACTCCGGCAATTCAACAGTCTGTTCCACTGGAGTTGCCTTTGGCAGTTCTACCCGGTGCGCAATTACCTGCGCATTCGCATAGTTCGGTAGTCCACCAAGGCAAGCTGCTATTGCTGCAGCGGCTGTAATTTTGATCGTTCTTCTTTTCATCATGACTTTTCCCCCTTGTCACGTTTTTTTGTACGGTAGTATTTACCGGTTGTGAATAGCTACAAGAGCCACCAATCATGACCGCATACGTTGCAGGCGTAAGCACGGCTTGGCTTGATTGGCTGCTCGGGTGATAGTTGCATCATCATCTGAAGATTTAAAAATACTTGATGTGATTATAACATCACCTTATCTCTCTATTATAGCACACTTTTCTTAAAAACACAATACTAAAAATGCTTTTTTATTGAAATGTAATAAAAATATCAAAAATGTCCTTTTATCGCAATTCGATTGCTACTACAACGCGCCATACTAAGACGCTTTCTATCTAAAATCATAATATGCTGACTGTGGGATAAACTCTAAAATCATGTCAATCCTATTTTACACTTGTCGTTTACTCAAGAAGTGCCGTGGAGGCAACCACCGTAAAAGCAGCCCTAAGAGAGGTCGTTTGAGGGCTTCATTCAGCCCCCTCAAAGATGGCGCTAGAACTTTTAGCAATTCATTTTGCGGTACCTGCGAATAAAGGTAAGCAAAACACTATTGACAAAAATAACAATCTGTGATACAATGGAAATATCCGAGAGAATTAGGTTTTTACACTGCTATTCTCGAGGAGAAATACTCATATCTCGCGAAAAAAGCGTTGAGATAGGGAGTAAACCTCAACCAAAGGTCGGTTTAGCATGAGAATGCTAATTTGAGGTGCATGAAGTTTGTAAATATTTGATTGATATTATTAATAAATGTCTCTTCTGGGGAGTGAAAACATCGCTCATCCAGAATAAGCATGAAGGAATACCCGTTTACATCACGGAAAACGTGGTATAATAGAAGTGTATGAAATTACATACTAAAGCACGAAATTTTATTAGTGCAGCATTATTTGTAGTTTTGGGGCTTACTTTTGCTACACTCTTCACTAGAGAGAGGGTGGCGGTTTTTGCGGACTCTCAATCAGAAGAGGGGATCGCGCATTTTGTCACCATTTATGACGGTGATAATCAATTAACCGTGAAAACTACTGCCAGTACAGTAGCCGAAGTGTTAGAGCGAGCGAATATTGACATTGAGCCAGTGGATCTGGTAGAGCCAGCCTTGGAAACTAAGGTGGAAGGTGAGAATTATAATGTGAATGTTCATCGGGCCAGACCTGCCGTAGTAATAGATGGTGATACGCGCAAATATGTGATGTCAGCTAGTTTTGATCCTAAAGAGGTAGCTAGGGAAGCCGGCATTCCGGTTTATGACGGTGACGAGATCGCTACGGTGAATAATGAGAATTTTTTGGAGACTGGTGTGGCTTCAACCTATCAAATTACCAGAAATGGTGGCCGCACAGTTACTGAAGAGGAGTCAATTCCTTATACCGTAGAGGAGAAGCTGGATGTTACTAAACCGAAGGGTGAGCGTGAAGTGGAGCGTCCCGGCGAGGACGGTCGCAAAGTCAAGGTTTATCAAGTGAATTTTGAGAATAACGTTGAGGTCAATCGTGAGTTGGTCTCCGAAGAAGTAAAAAAGGAGCCAGTGACGGAAGTCGTGTTGGTAGGTGCAAAGCCTTCAATCGCTCCCGGTCAAGAAACTTGTGTAAACTGGGCGCGTCAGGCTGGAGTGCCCGAGGCGGATATGGAAGCTGCAATGTATATTATTTATCACGAATCTGGGTGTCGCGTAGATGCGCGTAATGCTAGCTCGGGCGCCTATGGGATTCCGCAGGCTCTACCTGGTGGTAAAATGGCCAGTGCTGGTGCCGACTGGGAGACTAACCCGGTCACGCAGATTCGCTGGATGAACGGCTACGTGACAAGTCGCTATGGTGGCTGGCAACAGGCTTTGAGTTTCAAGATGAGCCATGGTTGGTATTAATCTATGAAAAATAAAAAATCTTTGGGTCAACACTGGCTGAAAAATCGCGTGATTTTAGATCAAATTGCGAGCTTGGCGAGTGAGGGTACGGATGCATCGCTAGTGCTGGAGATTGGCCCGGGACTTGGTACCTTGACTAGTAGTCTCTTGAAGCGCTTCGCGCGGGTGGTGGCAGTGGAATATGATGCCGACCTAGCGGCTAAATTGCCTGGCCAGTTCCCCGGGAAAAATCTGGAAGTGATTAATGCGGACATTTTGCAAGTACATTCAGCCGAAATCGTTGGGAACGCTAATTTTGCAGTGGTTGGCAATATTCCTTATTATATTACCTCGCCGATCGTCAAAAAAGTTTTGGAAATGTCACCAAGACCGCAGAGAATTGTCCTGTTAATGCAAAAAGAAGTGGCGGAGCGGATTGCTGCCGAATCAGGGAGACAGAATTTATTATCCTTATTTGTACAAAATTTGGCGGAGGTTGAGCTTGGTCCGGTAGTGAAAGCCGCGGAATTTACTCCACCGCCAAGGGTGGATAGTCAGATTATTATGATGACGCCGCTAGACCAACCGGTGATTGATGAATCGGCTCTCAAATTCGCGAAACTTGGCTTTGCTAGCCCACGGAAGAAATTAGCCCATAACCTGGCGGGCGTCAAGTATTCCAAAGAACAATGGCGAACGCTGCTGGAGCGCCAGGGAATTAACCCAGATTGTCGCCCGGCCGATCTTTCGCTCTGGGACTGGGAAGAGTTGGCAAAGTTATAGACTCTAATACTGCTTGCTTTTCCGGTCGGGTTTCATCCCTTAAAGCTTTGAGGAATGAGGGCAGAACGCGTAGGTATACGAGTGGATAAACAAGCTTTTTTTAAAATCAACACCTGAAGAGGGAAAAGTGAAGCGACCGAGATATACCTCATTCCAGGGCGGTATCACAGAATCGGTTCTCGTGACTAACGGAGTAACAGATCGCCAGAGTAATCTATCGAAACCTACTCCTGCAACCCTGATCAATATAATCCACTTTTCATGAAAAAACACTTGACTA
>CANOGH010000044.1 GCA_947565505.1 uncultured Candidatus Saccharibacteria bacterium
ATTACCAAAACCACCATCACCACCTTGAGCAATGATTGCTTCCTGGCGGTCTTGCAAAATGATATTCTGACGATTGCTAATTATTAATCATTATTTAATAGAATTGCTGACGATGTAAAATTTTTCAGTAATTTTAACAGAGAAAAACACGCAAAATCCTCAAAAAATAAATATGCTTATGGTTGTAAAAAAAATTTGATTTGATATATACTCGTTTCATAACAAAAACCGCACCTTAAAATCATCAATCAACGACTAAAAATAGCTAGTCATCCATATTTGAGAGGCTATAATTACTAAGATCTTCGAGTTAAATTTTAAAACTGAAAACTAGTAATTAATGTCCCATCTATAAGGATAATAGTTCATTTAAGGTGCAAGAAGTTTTTGTTAGCACTGATAGTAAGAAAATACTATCAGGTCGTTGTAGTAGAGCCCCTAATAGACCACAAAAAACTACTTTCAATCTATAACTATTAAGCGTGGTCTGATTAGAATAGCGTTCGTCATATCTCCCCAATTTAGATTTCGGATTACTATTTTTATTGCTAATAGAACGCAGTGTTTTCCGGCTAACCTCCTTAACACTGAGCTAATTGGCAAGAATTTAGACAGTCTACTCTAAGGATGTAATCCTAAGCATCTAGACCCAACCCTTTAAACTTTACACTCACTTATTCTCAGTATCTATCTCTTAGATGTTCGCACAGTTCCGACGAACGCATCCTGCTCTACAATAATCGTACGCTGATTTTTCTGTATTGACCAATTCTATGCTTAGCTTTTGTAAGTTAAGAGATTTTGTTTTGCGCCATTCTACTAACCCCGACAAGAGCCGTTTTTCATTGGACGCTGTCGTCAGTCCGTTGCTTTTTTGCAAAGTTTGAAGCCTTGTTCCGCATTTAAATTTCAACTCCAATACACTACATTAAAATGGTTTTCTTCAAAGATTAAGCGTACGAATTACGGGGCAAAGCTAAAGTCTGATTAAAAAACCTGGATTTAACCGCTTCTCACTAACAAAAACTACCCCAAAAAGAGGTAGTTTGTCGCTGATCCGCGCCCACCCTGGGGCACAATGGTTTTGTTTTAATCCGCTGTTTGTTTTTGTTTCGTCTCCACACTCCACTTCTTGCAGTGGAACCCCGTGAAGCGTACCAGCTTATGTTTATCATAGCGCATTGCGAGCCATGCGTCAAGAGTTTTAGGTTAAATTTTTCCATAGCCCACACATGACCTTTGATAGTTCAAATCAATACATTAGTGACTTTACCGCATAATCAACCAATTGCCATAATTAAAGAGCACTGTTTTGAAAAGTAGAGAGTTAAAAAATTTTAAAAACCTTATTTTTTGAACAGCTTGTAGTAGCTTGGTTGATTATCAAAATATGGACAAAAGCTTAATTAAGTAGTCTACCTCAGGGCAGAGCCGATACACGGCTTCAAAACAGTGTATTCCTTGTTTGTTTTGTATTGCAAAAGAGTACTTGGCAGGATGTCATGTGCTTTTTTGTTGGTTTTTACGACAAATACCAAATACTTTAAGACTATCAGAAGCTATCACCGGGATAAAAAGCTCTCGCCTGAAGCTTCGCCCCAGTCTACACTATAGACACCAGCAACATTATGTTTGACCCTATCATGCTCTTCGGCTTTTTTACCATCATTCCAGCGTTCAAGACTACCTACGAGATAACCAGTGATTCTTCTGAGGCGTTCGAAGGCGACGCCGCCCTCGCTCTCGTGACGACCACAGCTTGGGCAGCGATCGCCTTCAATGATGCCGGAGTAGCCACAGACTGGGTCACGGTCAATCCTTAACAGTTATTGGCTTTTTCTCGTAGCTTGATTCAATCGATCTACCTAGCCCTAGTGGATATAGGTAAAATTACGTACTACATTAGCCGGAATAGTAGACTCCGTGATTACATAGGCTCGGTAACCATAGTTCATTTCACGCACTAGGATTGAGCCATCCGGATTTACTGCTAAGACAACACCTACGTGTCCGTACCAACCTGATACCGTCTGGAAGACTGCGCCAACCTCTGGATTACGATCTACTCTTGAGCCTAGCGCCGCTGCATTTCTAGCCCAGCTATTAGCGTTACCTAACAAGCCTGCCGGCAACGGTCCTTGGCTTAGTGGGCTTGTAGCACGCCACCACCAAGCGTACCAAGTACACTGACCAGGCGCCATACGGTTACCATACCCACTATTAACATTCTCGTAGACTTGTCTTACACCAACACGATCAGAGGTAGCTCCGTAATAACTATATCCGTAGGACGATGAGCTATAGGATGGCGTAGGAGCTACATACTCTGGGCGTTCAGTCACTGGTAAAATACCGCCGGGAAGCACAATCTGCATACCTTCGGTAACATTCGATCCTTCTAAGTCGTTGATTGCCACAATCCGATCAGTGTTAGAACCATATTTGGTCGCCAAACTTTCGATAGTATCGCCTGATTTTACCGTATAAACGATTCCGGGCATGGTTGGCAAAGACAAAGTCTTTCCCGGTTCAAGATCGGTGGTTTTGAGATTATTCGACCAACGAATTTGGTCTGTCGTAAGCCCAAATTTTGCGGCAATGGAATCCATAGTCTCACCATCTTTAACCACATATGGTGTAACGCCACGGGAGATATTTGCATCAATTAGGCTAGGTTTTTCAATAATCTCAGTGCTAGTCTGAGCAATCTCCTTCATGACCGAAACTGTGACGTAGTTACCGGATACCGTATCCAGGCTAGCTAGATCAAAACTATTAGAGACGCTGGCCACCACATATAACTCCGATATTTGATCAGGAGACACACTATAATTATTATCCGCAATAGTATTAACGTTGAGGTCGCTTGATTCGGCACTTGCCTTATTCTGCGATCCCATATCAGCCAGTAAGAATATCACCAAAAATATGGTCATATATGGAATAAACTGACCGATAAAATGTAAAAATCCATGTTTTTTAGTCTTTTTCATCATAAAATTTCAAAACATTTCCTTAAAAACCTATGTTTTAAACCTCCTTTTAACTTAACTTGTAGGCTTTATACTATAGGGAAACATTGCAGAGCGATTCGCAATGGTCTCGAATATTCTGTTGATGCTCCTCGTCTGTAATACTATAATACATCAAACCATCATCTCCTGTCAAGAAGAAAATGAAATCTTTAGCACTTTCGTCCGGACTAGCTGTAGCCAGTAGTGCCTCCAGGCCAGGATTATCCACTGGTCCATATGGTAAACCTTTATATTTACGGGTATTATAAGGTGAATCAATTTCTAAGGCTAAGGCATTGTCTGTATAGACTTCTCGGTTCGGATCGACAAGATTCACAGCATACTGCACCGTCACGTCACTACCCAGCGAGATATCTTGTGCCAAACGATTATAGAAAACTTGCGCTACTTTTGCCCAATCAGTGGGATTATTAGCTTCTCGCTGCACAATTGACGCTAAAGTAATCCCCTGGTACAGATTGAGACCATGCGCTTCAAATTTCTGTTTCAGCTCGTGCTTCTCGATTGTTTTTGACATTGCCAGTAGCGCCGTATCGACAATCTTTTCTACATCGTCGCTATTATAGAATTCGTAGGTATCACCATAGATATACCCTTCCAGACTAGCGTCATCTGGTCGCCCCTCAAACATCCAGCCGTAGTCTTTATCACGGTAATTTGCCGAAAATGCCGCATCAATTTCCTCAGTGGAATAGCCCTGCTTCACTAACTTCGCCTTGATTTCTTGTAGATTTTCACCTGGGAAAATTGTAAATGAAAAGACATGATCATCACTGCCATGGGACATTACTTCGATAATTTTATCAGGAGCCATTGCTCTTGTTAGATTAAAAGTGCCACTCTTAATTGAATCGGCCTTATCAGTCAGATGCAAAGCTTGGTAGTAGAAACGAAAGACTAGTGCATCACGAATAAGTCCAGCTTGTTTAAGATCGTTTGCGATCTGATCAACCCCAGATCCATCTTCAACCACAAAACTAATCTCCTTGCAGGCTTCGAGTGACTTATTTTCTTCAACTTTACAATCCACATCCGGATATACTGGCTTTAAATTGTGAGTAATATAGACAAATCCTGCGCCAGCGGTAACACCAAGAATAATAATGATGACCAAAAAAATAGTCAAGAATTTATGAGGTTTATGCCCCTGAACGCTACGGTGTTTAGCGCCGGAAGCTTTAGTGACACTTTTCTTGGTCTTTCCACCCATATGTTCCTCTAGAAAATCTTGCAAAATGATTGCTGCCGCTTCTGAATCTATATCACCTTTCTTAACACCTTTCTTCCGACCTTTTAGCCGTTTTTCCGCTTCCACCGAGGTTAAACTCTCGTCTTGAAAACAAATTTTTGCATCTGGTAGAGCCTGTTTAAGCGTTTTGGCAAATTGGCGAGAATATTGACTCTGTTCGGTCTCTTCTCCGGAGGCGTTACGTGGCAAACCTACCACAAAGCAATTGATTCCCCATGCCCGGGCCAAAGATGCAATTTTTTCATATTCGCTACCATCAACCTCAACAGCACTGTAAGGTACAGCAATTTTGACGGCCGAATCGGCCTTTGCTACACCAATGCGCTTAGTCCCAACGTCAAGGGCGATTAATTTCATGACTCGCCCTCCTCAGTCTTGAGTTCGATGGTGATCTTATTTGGATCATCGGGAACCGAACTCACCCAGAAGAATGAAGGAGTGATTTCGACATTGCTTACACCAGTAATCGATCGCAAGGCTGATTGAATCTCACCAATCTTACGACCTCGAGCCTTTTCCAAAATACCTTCCTCAGTCACGGTGGGGCCAGTTTTGATCGTCGTTTTTAGTCTAGCTACACTATTAATATCCGTAAAACGCTCAAAATACGGTTCGCCGTACGTATAGATTTTTTGATCATCCGCTAGCTGAGTCTTGAGTTTGATATATTCTTCGACCTTTGCTTTGTCTACGGTATAAACTGAATAAGCAACTACAATTTCAACTTTTGGCTCGGCACCTTCACCAACTTCACTACCGACAGCAGGTGTAGAAACCGGTTCGCCTTGCTCGCGCTTATAGCTTGATTCAATAATAATTACGTCTTTATCAAGTTCGCCATATAGACGTTCCTTACCATCACTCTCATCCGCTGCGCTTTCCTCAATACTAATGCGGGCTAAATTAACGTCATTCTGACTAACTACGGTCACCTGATCAGTAGTACCGCCAGAGATAGGCGCCGAGTTAGCAACGGATGCGCCATTAAAATCACTCCAGGTATTGCTGGATTCAAGATTATAATCCTCTCCTGGCGCAGTCGCCTCAACATTAACCGTCAACACGAAGGTACAATCCTTATTCAGACTACTAGCACCACTAAGTTTGGCATTATCGCAGGTTACACTCGTAGTTTCACCATCCCAGCTATTCGAGGCGCTGGTAGTAGCAACATATTCTTTGCTACCATTAGAAAATACGGTACCAGCTGGGACAGAGGCGGTATACCCACCCTCACCAAAATAGGTAAACGGCACGAAGGTAAAACTAACATCCACTTTACCACTTGCCTTGTTGCCGCGATTTTCTGTGCCGGTAGCCTTAAAATCTTTCGAAATTTTTTGTTCATATAGGTGTTTCTCTGCGAAGAATTTACCCTCTTCAATATTTTCATCAGCTACATTTTCAGTAAAACTGACGTTCTCAGCAAAATTCGTAGCGGTTGCGCGAATAGAGACGGCAATTGTTACGGCAGGGGCAAATACTAAGGCCCACACTAAAAGCGCTATGAGAAGTACGGATGCGATGCTGCCGGCGATAATCTGCTTGCGATATCTCGCAAACTTGGAAGAACCCTTGTCAGCCTTGCGTGGCTTTTTCGCGGGGAGATCCTTGGCATCATTTTGTTTTTTATCATCCAATTCATCATCTGTAAGTGTTTTTGCATCTTTTAAATCATGATCAGTTGGGCCTTTCTCTTTCTTGTCAAGGTCTTTCAGAGCATCACCCACCGTGGCCGTGCCTAAACCATCGTCATTAATGACCTGTTCGGATGACATCTTGGTATATTCTGCAAAATCCGCTTCAGTTGGAACGGCGGGACGAGATTGCAAGGTTTTAGCAATCATAATTTTCGAACCCATCGCAAGTTTCATGATGCCTGGATCCTGAGTAACTATCACCGTGGCTTTTTTCGCTTCTTTGGAAGCTTTTGCGACGAGCTTAATATTAACCGCACTACGCAAGATTGCGGCTTTTTTTGGCGGTACAAGGATCACCAACTTTTGTTCGGCCTGCTGAAGCTTGGTTAAGATATCAGTAATATCATCTTCCGGCTCCAGATAAATAACTTCCTTATTCATAACTACTTCCACTATATCACAGTTTTTGTTGCTTGTGTTAATTATACATGATTTCAACAATAAGAAAAACCCTATTTTTTTCAAACATAATATGCTAGAATCAGTAATAAGTAAAAATATGGAGGTTGTGACAGGTGATTGCTTGTCTGAGAGGTGGTTACGCAAATGGGATTATTTAGTTTATTTAAAAAACCGACTGTTGATGCTTCCGCCAATAGTGGAGCAGACAAGTCAGCGTGGATGGCTGAGATGGCCCTGAACGCAATCACGGATGGAGTTTTACTAGTAGACGCCAATCGTATTATCAGGTTTGCTAATCCAGCCGCCTCAACTATGACGGGTTATGGTTCGGCAGACAATGTGATCGGGTTAGAGTATAATTCTGTCCTAAAATTAGAGAACGCCGAGGGCTCACCTATTCCAGAAGAGCAGAATCATCTAAGTGTCGCTATGCAGTCGAATCAACCGCTATCAACTCGCGAGTACCTGCTGGTGACAGCCCAAAGTGAGAAACGCATTCCGATTGCACTCACGCTGATTCCTACTGGTAATGCAAGATCGCACAGAATTATTACTTTTAGGAATATTACCAAAGAACTTGAAGATGAGAATGCGCAGACTGAATTTATCTCAACTGCTAGTCATGAAATGCGGACGCCGGTCGCCTCTATTGAAGGCTATTTAGGATTGGCTCTTAATCCAGCTACCGCTACCATTGACGAACGTGCACGCCAGTATCTAGATGCTGCGCATAAGGCTAGCCAGCATCTCGGTCGCCTGTTCAAAGATTTACTTGACGTTACGAAATTGGATGACGGTCGAGACCGCTTACATCTGGTGCCAATTGAAGTTACTTCTGCGGTCAGAGAAATGGCAGCAGCGCACGAAAAGGAGATGGCCGAGAAGCACTTGAAATATAGTTTCGGAGCGGCCGGGTCACTACACGACGGGCATAAGGTGCATCAACTGGTCTATGCATCGGTAGATCTGGATTTTCTGCGCGAAGTTTTGGATAATTTAATCGAAAATGCCATTAAATATACACCTGAAGGCGGTGAAATCTGGGTTAATGCAAGGGGTGACGGCGATAAAGTTCTCATTAATGTTACTGATACTGGCATTGGTATTGCTGCAGATGATATGGCGCATATTTTCCAGAAATTTTATCGCGTTGACAATTCTCAGACTCGTCAGATTGGTGGCACCGGTTTGGGATTATATCTAGTCAAGCAACGTGTAGAAGCGCTCGGTGGGCGTGTTTGGGTAGAGAGTGCCTTCGGTGATGGCTCAACCTTCTTTGTGTCTTTGCCGCGCATTAACGAGACCGAGTTCAAACGTCGCCAGATTGCATATTTGAACGAACAAGCGGTAAAAAATTTTGCCCATGGTGGGCTAGTGCGCAGTAGTTTTGATGCTGCCGTAGCGCCTAGTATTAGTTCCCAGAGCGTTGCCGCTCCTAGCCAGCCAATAAACTCAGTACCTGTGGCTACGACACCTGTGGCTACGACACCTGTGGCTACGACACCTGTGGCTACGACACCTGTGGCTACGACACCTACACAGGTGGCTGGGGGTGTTGCGGCGCCAAACGTATCAGGTTTAAGTCCAAACAGTCAACCGATGCAGCAAGGGGTCGGAAATACCGCAGCGTCAAATAGAGCAGAGATAACCGCTACGCCAAAGGCCACTGGGAGTGTAATGCCGGGCACGAGCGGTAGTGCCGCACCCACGATGAACCCACCAATCGCCATGAGTCAATCAAGCATATCAAATCCACCAAAAGCAAGTTAATTTAATAAGGAGATCAAAAAATGACTAAAATTATGCTCGTAGAAGATGATAACAGCCTGCGCGAGATTTATAGCATCAGGTTAACCGCTGAAGGTTACATGATTGTCTCAGCTAGTGACGGTGAGGAAGCTTTGGCCGTAGCGGTGCGAGAGCGTCCCGAGCTTATCATTTCCGATGTAATGATGCCCAAGATTTCAGGATTTGATATGCTCGATATATTACGATCAACTCCAGAGACTAAAGATATTAAGGTTATTATGATGACTGCCCTGTCTTCCGATGATCAACGTCTCAGAGGAGAAAATTTAGGTGCCGATAAATTCTTGGTCAAATCACAGGTTGGAATTGAAGACGTAGTTAATGCTGTGCATGACGTGTTGGGCGACAGAGGTAGTGACGGCGTAATTAATACATCTACACCGGCGAATGGCCCCGCTCAGCCATACACTACGGAAACTACAATCAATTTAGACAGCCCCGAACAAAACGGCTGGAACAATTTTAACTATGGCGGATAAAATTAGGCTGAATAAGTTTCTAGCCGAGCGTTTAGGAGTTTCAAGACGCGAAGCTGATGATCTGATCGCGGAGAATGAGGTGCTCATAGATGAGCGTAGAGCGGTTTTGGGAGATCGTTTACTTGGTAACGAAACCGTCAAAGTATTAGATAATTTATCTGGTGATTTTGTCGTTGTGCCGGACACCGTAAAATATGTCTATCTAGCACTAAATAAGCCCGTGGGTTACGTTTGTTCACGGAAGCGGCAAGGTGATTATCCGACTATTTACGAGCTCTTACCTAAAAAATATCGTCAGTTGAAGACTGTGGGACGTCTAGACAAAGATTCTTCGGGAATTATTTTATTAACCAATGACGGCGATTTTGCCTTCCAGATGACCCATCCAAAATTTGTCAAAAGTAAGGAATATCTCGTAACTCTGGATGCTCCGCTTGCTCCGCTACATCAACAAGAAATTAGTGATTTCGGAATTGAGATTGGTGATGGTATTTCCAGATTAGGCTTAGAAAGGCTTAATGATGATCGCACAAAGTGGCGTGTAACCATGAGTGAGGGCAGGAATCGCCAAATTCGGCGCACTTTTAGTGCTTTAGGGTACGAAGTCGTCGGATTGCATCGGGTTAGGTTCGGTAAGTATGAATTGAGCGGCTTACCTAATGGTAAGTTTATTGAAGTTACGGCAGCATAATCAGTGTAAAAAATATTTTGCGTTTTTGGGATAGGGGCTAGCGAGAGCATTATTAAGCTAATAGGTGCGAGGTTGAGGGCTTTTAGAGGCATACTACTCCTTTAAGCTATTAGGGCAGTTAATTCAGTGAATGTCTTTTGCTTGAGAGACAACAAAATCGGAGGGTTGAGGCGGACAAATCCATGAACATAATTATTGGCTAGTTGTCATATCCACCGCCGGAACCGGAGCGATCCTACACATAAGCATAAATACCGTAAAAAGTCAATAGTTTTTTGATATTTTGGTCTTGTTCCGCAATTCTAGACACTAAGCATAGAGATAAGTAGCAATCAT
>CANOGH010000045.1 GCA_947565505.1 uncultured Candidatus Saccharibacteria bacterium
TTTCCTCTCTGCCTCGTCCGTCTGGTAGGGGGAGGAAGTAGCTGTGTGGTGGAGGTTCCCGTTGTTTAATAGCAAATGGGGGTTTGAGGTGATTATGAATTGAAGAATGGGTGAATTTTAATAAAAATTGGGTATGAAAAATCCAGCATGCTAAAGGGGGAAGCTCTGAGGGGAACAGTCTGTTCTTGAAAATACTGTTCTCTAAGATGAAGCATGCTGGAGTTTATGTGATCACTGTCGGTATCTTTTCTGCGATGAGATACCGATTTGATGTGGAAGGATGCTATATTATATATAATTTGATTTCCCGATTTTACTACTCTCTATATTTGACCATTTGCCTTCTGATGTGGTGAAGTTGAAGGTGAGTCTGATATTAATATCGGAGCAAGCGAAGAGTTATCGGATTTGAGGAATGTGCATAATCTAATCTTGAGGATAAGGTTAGAGTCGAATATTTTGTTCATATTATCATACTTTGCAGTATAAAGCAAGGGGTGGTATAATGGAAAAGGCTAGAAAATGAGAAAAAACTAGCTAGAATAAAGTGTAAAGTATGGGAAGACCCCAGAAAAAAGCCTTTAATGTATCATGATTCCAAAGTGGGCGTGAGTGGTTACGTAAAGGTTTGTTTCTGATGTTTTCCCGAGAAAGGTAAAGATGGATATTATTAATCCAAGTGGCAAACAAACCATTAGGTTGGAGCGAGAATGGCTCGGTAGAAAATTGACTTTAGAAGTTAACCGGGTAGGTTTTAGGTCAACTGCTTCCGTACTGGTGACATATGGTGATACAGTAGTGTTAGGTTCGGTTGTAGTGGGGAAGAAACCAGTGGTGCAAGATTTCTTCCCGTTATCAGTAGACTATGAAGAAAAGTTTTATGCGGCAGGCAAAATCAACGGCTCGAAATTTATTAAGCGAGAGGGGAAGCCAGCGGATGAGGCAGTATTAGTTGGACGTTTGATTGATCGCCCAATTAGACCACTGTTTCCGAAGGGTTATCGACAAGAAGTACAAGTGGTGACAACCGTATTATCGATGGATCCAGCGTTTCGGCCAGATATGGTGGCGATGGTTGCTGCGTCGAGTGCTTTAATGCTTTCTGGTACGCCGTTTGACGGGCCGGTTGCGGGAGTAAGGATTGGTCGTCTGAACGGGGAATTCAAGGCTTTCTTGGATGTGGAGCAGCGAGAAAAGTCGATTATGGATCTAGTCGTGGCGTGTAAAGATGGCAAAGTAATGATGGTAGAGGCTGGTGCAAATGAGGTGCCAGAGGCGATGATTGTGGAAGCGATGCACTGGGCAGTAAGGAATGTGCAGCCAGTGCTAGATTTGCAACGAGAATTGGTTGAGCAGTTGCAGCCAGAAGCACAGGAATATGAATTGGTCTTGCCGAATGAGGAAATTCGAGCGCGAGTAGATGAGTGGTGTGCGGGTAAACTAGGAGAAAAGGTACGGGGTAACGTACTGGAGCGGCAGAAGATAGTGGAGCAGCTGAAAGATGAGATGCACGCGGATTTTGCCGCACGTTTTGGTGAAGGTGAAACTGAGGAAGAGAGAATCGCTAACTATACAGAAGAGATGCAGGGCGAGTATGACCAAGCGTTTGATCTAGCGGTGCACGCGGAAGTACGTCGAGGAATTATTGAGGATGGTGTGCGCCCAGATGGTAGGAAGTTAGATGAAGTGCGTCCGTTGTCGAGCCAAGTAGGAATTTTGCCGAGAGTGCACGGCTCCAGTTTGTTTACGCGCGGACTGACGCAAGCGATGAATATTGTAACACTGGCCCCACTAAGTTTTTCTCAGGTGGTGGATACGATGGAAGTATCGGACGGTAAGCGGAGATATATGCATCATTATAATGCTCCGTCTTATACCGTGGGTGAGCCGGGCAGAATTGGTTCGCCGGGGCGAAGAGAGATTGGTCACGGTTATCTGGCAGAGCGAGCACTTTTGCCAATGTTACCAGACGAAGAGGATTTTCCATATGCGATTCGAAGCGTGACGGAGATCATGAGTCAGAATGGTAGCACGAGTATGGCAGCGACATGTTCAAGCTGTATGGCTTTGATGGATGCGGGAGTGCCACTGAAGCGGCCGGTGTCAGGCGTAGCGATGGGATTAATGATGGACGGTGATACGCCTTATGTTTTGACAGATTTAATGGATGCAGAAGATTTTGCAGGAGATATGGATTTTAAGATTACTGGTACGACTGAAGGGGTGACGGCATTGCAGATGGATATGAAAGTGCATGGTTTGCCGGTTGAAGTGTTGGAGCGCGCGATTGAACAGAGCCATGCGGGAAGAATGTTTATCTTGGAGCACATGTTAAGTGTAATTCCAGAGCCAAGAGCAGAAATTTCTCAGTATGCGCCTCGGGTAGAAAAGCTAATGGTGGCACAAGACAAAATCGGTCTTATTATTGGTAAGGGTGGTGAAACCATCAATAAGATTACTGGTGAAACGGGAGCCATGGTGGATATTGAAGAGTCGGGTCTGGTGACGGTTTCTGGTGAGAATGAGGCGATTGTGAAAGCAGTAGAATGGATCAAAGGACTAGTGGAAGAGCCAGAGGTGGGCAAGATTTATGAAGGTACGGTGGCGACGATTAAAGATTTCGGGGCCTTCGTGACGATTTTGCCTGGCGTGGATGGCATGTTGCATGTTAGCCAAATTAGTGATAAACGAGTTAATAATGTAAGTGACGTCTTGAAGGTTGGTCAAAAAGTGCGAGTACGCTTGACGGCGATTGATGATAAAGGTAGATTAAACTTGACGATGCGTAATGTAGAGTAAAGGTGCGATGCTGGAAATAGTTGAATAGGCAGGTTGGCTAGATAAACTAAACCCTCTACTACTACCGTGGCGTGCGTTGGGATTAGACACATAATAAGGTTCATCCTACAGGATGGACCTTAGGGTTCCCAAAATTCCTTGAGATGTTGGTATAAATACTCAAAGATACTACAATGTTGTAATTTTGACATGATCTAATTCTCTTGACACCGCAAAACGATGTTAGTAGCCGGCAGATAGGATGCAAAAGGAGATATTGTGAGTAATACAATGAAAATTACAAAATACGGATGGTAATTTGGTGAAGAGTATATTAATGATAAGGCCATTATAGGCTGGAAACAGGAGACGATTGAAGTTCCTAGTACCTATGAGGGGTTGATGCGTATTCATGGCCTTAGGTAATGAATACTATAATGATATGGACTACTACAGATTGATGCATTTGTATGTTTAGTTAATAGCTGGGGTTTTCTATTTTGGATTGTGGGTTCTCAGGAACCGTTTTTTATGATAAGATAGGATTATGGCACAGCGGAGGAGTACAACGAAGAAGGGTAGTAGTGCGAAGAGAGGCGCACGGTCTAAATCTGGTGCGAAAAGGTCGGCGACGCCGGCTCATGAGCTTCCGGGGGGATTTTGGCGGCAGATTTTGGCGGTGATGATGATTTTGGTGGCCTGTGTTTTGGTGTTTACGTGGTTGGGAGATGGTGGTGATTTCTTGAATATTGTCGATCAGAAGATGATGGAGTGGATCGGGTACGCAAAGTTTTTGTTGCCAGTGTTATTGATTTGGTTGGCGGCAAAAGTGTTGAGAAGTGAGAATAATCGGATTCCGGTGGTGGTGTGGATTGCGGGTTTTTTGATGATTTTTTGGGTGGCAGGAATGACGGGGATTCCTTCGATTGGAAAGACTGGAGAGTTGTCTGGTGGGGTAGTGGGGGAATGGATGAATGGGATTGTGACGCAGATTTTGGCTCCAGGTGTGGCGGTAGTGATTTATATTGTGCTGATTTTGATTACGGGCATGTTTATTATGCAGATGACACCAGCAATGGCGATGGAAGCACTGAGAGGATTATGCACGACTAAAGAGGAAAAGATTGAGAAGGAAGAGAAGAAGGCAGTGAAGGCAAAGGTGGAGAAGAAATTGCCGAAGAAGGCGAAGAATGACGCGGAAGAGAGCGATGAGAAAGAGTTAAAAATTAATTTAGGAATGGCGGCGGAAGCGGCACAGGTTGCGAAAGAAGAAGAGAAAAAGACGAAACGGGGATTGGGGCTATTTGGCAGAGGAAAGAAGACTAAGGTAGAGGTGTCAAAGGCAGAAACGGCGGATGACAGTGACAAGGAAGAAGTGAAGGCACCAGTAAAGGCGGTGGCTACAGAACCTCAGGCGCTGGTTTCAGTGGACGATAAGGATTGGAAATTGCCTAGCATGGAGTATTTGTCTAAAAAGCAGACACCAACTGACCCGGGTAATTGTACGCAGAACGCGCATATTATTAAAACTACCTTGGCGGATTTTGGTATTAATGTAGAAATGGAGGGGGCAAATGTTGGTCCGAGAATTACGCAATATACGATGCGGCCACCGGCAGGAGTGAATTTGACAAAAATTACTTCTCGAGATAAGGAGTTGGCTTTGAACCTGGCTGTGGAACAGATTAGGATTGAGGCGCCGATTCCAGGAACTAGATTAGTCGGGGTGGAAGTGCCAAACGTGAAACCGGCGAGCGTAGGCTTGAGGAGTATTTTGGAGAGTAAAGAGTGGACGAACGCTAAAGGATCGTTGCCGTTTGTGGTGGGGAAGGATATTTCTGGAAAAGGTGTGGTTGCAGACCTGGCGAAGATGCCGCACTTGTTAATTGCTGGTACTACTGGTTCTGGTAAGTCGGTAATGACTAATATGTTGATTATGTCGTTATTGTATCGCAATTCGCCTAGTGATTTGAAACTAATTATGATTGATCCGAAGCAGGTGGAAATGACGCAGTATGAGGATATTCCACACTTGTTGACGCCTGTAATTACCGCAGTGGAGAAGTCTTTATCAGCAATGCGTTGGGCTGTGAATGAAATGGAGCGACGTTACACGCTAATGGCGAAGGAGAAGGTAAAGAAGATTGATGATTACAATGCGAAGATGGCGGCTGGCGGTACGGTGACGGTGAAGGATGAAGATGGGAATGAGCAACAGCATAATGGAGGAAAGATGCCGTTTATCGTGATTATTGTGGATGAGATGGCGGATTTAATGATGCAGGCAGGTAAAGATTTGGAGGCTTTGATCGTCAGGATTGCGCAGAAGGGGCGTGCTGCAGGAATTCATCTAGTCTTGGCAACGCAGAGCCCGAAAGTACAAGTCATTACTGGTTTGATTAAAAGCAATGTGCCGTCAAGGATTACCTTTAAAGTGACTAATTTTACGGAATCGAGTGTGGCTCTTGGTATGAGTGGTGCGGAAAAATTGTTAGGTATGGGAGATATGATTATGTTGACGACGGAAATGGGCGGTAAGCCACGGAGGATTCAGAGTGCATTTGCGGAGGATAAGGAAATTTTGGCGGTGACTGATTTCTTGAGAGAGCAGCGCGCGCCAGAGTATAACGATGAAGTAGTGGCGCAGCCTGTGCAGATTGGGGGTGGGAAGATTGCGGGTCCAGCGGGGCTTGCGAGGAAGTTTGATCCTAATGATCCGACGGTACAGAAGGCCATTGACATCATGCTGAAGAATGGGAAATTTTCGACAGCGATGTTGCAGACTTGGCTAGGCAAGGGGCACGGTTTCGTTTCGGGTTTGGCAATTTGGCTAGAGGAGATTGGTGTGATTGGTCCAGCTAATGGTCATAAGCCTCGAGAAGTGTTGATTTCGAGTATGGAAGAGTTTATGCAGATGGCGAGTGGTGAGGGTGCAGAGTAGAAGTACTTGTATTTTGGGTTAGTTTGGTGTATACTTAAAGGGTATATTAGCTCAGTGGGCGAGGAAAGCTGCGCCTACTTTAACCAAGGGAGTTTTTGTAATGCGAGATTACGAACTAACATTTTTGGTTCATCCTGATTTGGAGATGAATCCAGAACCAGCCGTTAATAAGGTTAAAGAATTAATCGAAAAAAATGGCGGTAAAATTATTAAAGAGACCGTGGATGGCAAGAAGCGCTTGGCTTACGCGATTAAGGGGCAGGATTTTGCGGTGTACTATTTTTATGAAGTTCAGCTACCAGCTACTGCACCAGCAAAGATTGAGAGTGCGTTAAATATTACAGATGAGGTCTTGCGACATTTGTTAGTCGCAGTTGATCCACGAAAAATTAAAGCAATGGAAAAACAAGCTGCTAGACAAGCTAATCGTGATGAAAATGAGGAAGTAGTTACCGAGGAAAAGGCTGAGGAGGAGGCATAAATGAGGGGTTTTAGTAAAGCGATTCTGGCGGGCAACTTATCAAGGGATCCAGAGCTTCGTGCTACTTCGACTGGTTCACAGGCGTGTAGTTTTACGGTTGCGGTGAACCGGGCTTACAAGAGCTTGTCAACTGGTGAAATGCAAGATTCAGTGTCCTTTATTGATTGTACGGCTTGGGGAAAGCCGGGCGAAACTATTCATCAATACATGAAGAAGGGGTCGCCAATTTTGGTGTCTGGTAGAATTGAGCAGCACGTTTGGGATGACAAGACGACTGGCCAGAAACGTTCAAAGACTGAGGTGGTTGTGGATGATTTCAACTTCCTTGCGGGGAACGGAAATGGTATGGGATCAAGTTCTAGTTATGGGGGTGGTAAGAAGAAATCGGCGGATGTCGTAGCTGACGAGATTGTAGCGGATGATATGCCGGATGATGATCAGATTGATTTGGACGAGATTCCATTTTAAGAGAAATTAAAGGGTTAATGAGGAGAGATTATGAGGAAAGTTAAAAGTAATCCAAATATGTATTTTGATTATCGTGACGTTAAGACATTGCAAAGATATGTCGATGTTTACGGTAGGATTGAGCCAATTGCAAAGACTGGTTTGACGGCAAAGCAGCAGCGGCAGTTGGCGGTGGCTGTGAAACGAGCAAGGCATCTTGCGTTGTTACCGTTCGTGGCTGAGCGCTAGGATTCTTTGATAGTGAGTGGGAGGATGAGAGTGCGACGTTGATAAGGATGTCGTACTCTGCGTCCTGTAAGACGAGTAGATTTTATTGTACGGAAGCTAGTTATTTAGAGTAAATTAACTTTTGCACAATAGATTGCGATGGGGAAATGAATATATAATATATGTAATGTGAGGAAGGTTTTATGTACGGACCAACGGATTTAAAGAAAAACGTTTTGATTACTCTAGATGGTCAGCCATATAAGGTGGTGGAGTATTCACAGAAGGTAATGGGGCGTGGGGGGTCGATTGTGAATGTGAAAGTTAAAAATTTGATTACTGGGGCGTTATTGCCGAAGACTTTTAAGGGCCAGGAAAAAATTGAGCCAGCGGAAGTGACCACGCGGAAGGTGCAATATCTGTATAAAGATGACGATAAGTTTTACTTTATGGATCCAGAGACGTTTGAACAGTATGAGTTGGCGTTCGATATGGTGGGGGACGCTAAGGATTATATGCGTGATGGTGATGAAATGGAAATTCAGTTCTATAATGGTACGGCGATTAATTTAGTGTTACCGAAGAATATTTGGTTGGAAGTGACTTATACTGAAACTGCAGTTAAAGGTGATACGACGAGCTCGGTACAGAAAGATGCAACTTTGGAAACTGGAGTAACGATTAAGGTTCCGGCTTTCATTAAGACTGGAGATGTGGTCTCGGTTGATACTGAGAGCGGGGCTTATCGTGAACGCAAAAAGTAATATTGTTGTTTAAATTGGTTTATACTTGGCGAATTGAGTGAAGATAGTCCTTTTGTCTATTTAATGTTGGGCGCTGGTCAAGAATTTGGTTTAAGAATCGCATTAGGATTTTATATTACAACATATATATTCTTAAGCATGCGAATGTGTTTTTGTTAATAGGTTGTGTAATTGGGATTCACTTAACGAGTTCAAAAAGAAATTGCTCTTATGCACAGCGTAGTAGATTTATCGAATGAACAGTAATGTTATTGCAGCTTTTGATTTATTTAATCTAGGGTTTTTGGGCTAGTTAGATAAATCAGCCGGATATTTCTATTGACAATTTAACGTAAGTGTGATAGACTGGAGTCATGCTGGTTTAGCGCACCGGTGAGTTTTTGGTGCGCAGATAATGAAATACTTGTAAATTATTAGGAGTGACACACTCTATTTGAAATAATTATCATCATGTTATGACGGTGTTAATATAGTTATATGGTTGCATAATTTGTTGGGGTAGATTGGTGTATCAGAGTAAAAACTGAATTGTGGGACGGGGCTAGTCATGCTCTGACTTTTGATAAAATACTTCAGGGCAGAGCCTTTTGGCGCCGAACTTTGTTCGTGTACTGCCCTGAAGAGGAAAAGATGCGTTAGGATGTAGCAAGTTTATTTTAAGGATTTATCAGCTGCGTGGTAATATGTAGAATTTTATCTGGCAATACAACGAACGGAGGTTTGAAGGTATCTCTCGGTCCAAGCTGAAGGATATAGGTGATTTTTTGTGCCGGAGCCGAAGCGGTAGGCGCCACCAGGTAGCATGTTCTGGGTGGCTGTGCTATCCCATATACTAAAGTATAAACCATATGAATCTAGAAAGTCTTCTTTGTAAAGATTGATACCGGTGCTGAAATAGAAGGGTGCTTTGGCAAAATTGTAGCCGGTTGGAGAGATTAGCGAGACATATGGATTGTTTTGAGGGGTATCTCCTAGATCGAAACCATTGAGTTCCCAACCATAGGCGATGAGGAGAGCTTCTGCGGAATCTAGCGGTTTGACCCAGTTATTGTTGTCATCATTTCTACCTCCGGGGCTTAATTTCCAGCCTTTAGGACAGATACTATTAGTAGCATTTTGATTAATGATGTTGCCGCCACTGCCAGCGGTGGCGGTGTTCCATTGATAGGCGTTGCCCATTAAATAATGTGGATCGTATTCTCCGGCGGTACAGAAGGAGATCAGTTCTGTGCCAGCGTCATTGAATTTTTCTTCGCCCGCTGTACACTTGATAGCACGGAAGTCTTTGCCGGTTGCATTAGTATTAATGGGGTCAGCTATGGAATCATAGGTGGGTTTCCATTTGGAAGAATCGGAAACGTTGATGGCGCCATATGGTTTATACTCATCAATGAAAGAATAACGTAGAGAGTTATATCTGAAGTTCCATAATGGACGACTAATAACGTATTTTGCAATATTGGTTGACTGTGTATCGGTAATAATTTGTTCTGGAGCCTTAATAGGTTGGCTTTTATCCAGAGTGATGGAAGCGTTGGGTATGTATCTGGATTTACCATTAATTACGGTGCAGTTTCCACCTTCGCTAATGAGAGTGCCTGCTGGGCAGCTCGCCATGCCGTCTGTGGAACTGTTAGCCGTGGGTTTGTTGCTCCAGATAGTGCCGTTTTCTGGGGCGAGCTGCCCAGCACCGGTGTAGCCTAAATCAGTATTGCTGCTGTTGAGACTGCCCATTGTAATCATATCAGAAGTAATGTTTAAGGCTAAATTCTGCACCATCCAGCAATTCTGATCAGCGAGTTTCGAGACCCAGTAAACGTTGCCGTCGCGGGTGTCAATGAGCCTTCTGGTCGGTTCTTTGCCGGCAGTAACGGTAGCATTACCATCTGTACCTTTGGTATTTTTACAAATATCAGGCGTCATATCCTGCATGTAGGTGAGAGTATTAAGATCAGTCACGGCTACCGGATTAGCAACGGCAGAGACAATGACTTGAGTGGAATACTTACCAGCGGCAATGG
>CANOGH010000046.1 GCA_947565505.1 uncultured Candidatus Saccharibacteria bacterium
CCCAATCTGTGCTACAATGATAGTATAAGCACAATGCAAGACTTGGACTAGGGTTTTGGTGGGAAGGTATTGAAAAATTGGAGTGGGAATTACTGAGGGCTAAATAGGTTAAAGCCAAAATCCTTAGAACGATTTACTTAAAGTAAGTAATGCTAAATTTTGTCCCCTTACCAGGCGTGGATTGGACGGCAATTTGACCATTTTCTGCTTCAATAATAGCTTTGGCGAAGGCTAAACCGATACCCACACCAGCATGCCGGCTACTTTTAATGCTGTAAAACCGCTCGAAGATGTGTCGGAGATCGCTAGGCGCGATTCCCTCTCCATGATCTTCAATGATAATTTTAAGGAATAGTGGACAATCTTTGACCGTAATGATAATTTTTTCGCCGCGTGGACTATGCTCAAGACAATTCTTAATAATATTAGTCAAGGCTTCGGTCTGCCAACGCGCATCAAGCCGCACTTCAGCTCGCAGATCACCCTGCAGAATCAGCTCGAGATCATTCAGTTCCGCTAGTACCGCAAGATTCTGAATCACCGTATTGAGTAGTTCCCCAACTGCCAAGCGTTGGCTGGCAAGTTTAATACTATGATTATCGAATTTAGTCAAATGCAGTAAGGTGGTCACTAAGCTCGACATTTGTTCAAGCTGACGACTGGTAGAGTTAAGAAACTCTTGACGCTGCGATATGGGCATTGCCGGATCAGCCACTAAATTATCAACTGTAATTTGCAATGAGGTAAGCGGAGTACGCAGCTGGTGTGAGATGTCAGCGAGCGCGGTTTCTAGTTTTTGCCGGTCTTCTTGATTGGTATGTGCAACGGTTCTCTGCGTGATTATTAGTTTGTAGAGTTGATTTGTTAAAAGCGAAAATTCCCCTTCACGATTTTCGGCCAGTTTTAAGTCATGAGTTTGCGAATTCAGCTCTTCTAAATAATCTACTAGCTGACGAATTTGACGCTGCCGACAATAATCGAGCCACCAAAAATACAACACTGTAACTACAGCAAAGGTAGTCAATCCGCCAGCAACCACCAGCAAAGTAGTTTTAAGATAATCCTGAGTTGGTTCACTAACAGAATCTTGTGGCCGGTAACCATAGTCTCGCAAGATTTTCATACCTGTCTGTTGCGTCTCCGTAGATGGGTACCGTAATGATTGGATAAGCTTCGACATCTCGACTGTGGGGGCCTGCGATGCCACTACTCCTAGTAAACTGGCGTATTCTTGGTTGATTTCTGCTTGATAATAGCGATTGACCCCGACAATCGCTAGGCTACATAGCGTTGTGATTGCTAAGGCAAAAATAAGCACCGGAAAAAATAGCTGTCTAATTTTCCGGTGCATGACTAGCCTCGTCTGAGCTTAAGGGTATTTGCAATTTGTAGCCAAGCTGCTTAACCGTTATAATGAGTTCAGGCTGTGGAAGTTTTTGACGTAAACGCTTAATATAAACCGAAACCGTATTATCATTAACCACTTTGCCGGAGGCTTGCCAAATTTCATCAGCCAAACGTTCTCTCGTAATCACTTGATTGGGTGATTCGCCGAGACAGAGGAGCAAACGATACTCCAATGCGGTCAAATTAATTTCCTGTCCAGCAAAAGTCACTTGGTGATGATCTGGCTGAATCTTTAAAGCTCCGAGACTGATCATCGTGGAGACCGCCTGGCCCAGGTTCAGCAAATTACGAACCTTCAGTAGCAATTCTTTGATACGAAAAGGCTTGGTAATATAATCGGTTGCACCAAGTTCTAGCCCACGCAGTCGGTCAACCTCGTCATTGCGCGCTGTCAAGAAAATCATCTGCGAAGCTAAATGATGATCCCGCACATAAGTAGCGATTTGGAAACCATCGCCATCCGGTAAATTAATGTCAATCAAGCACAGCGCAAACTCCGTTTCTTGGAGCGCCCGCACAGCTGCAGCTTTGGTGGTCGCAAGCGCGACGACGTATTTTTCGCGTTCCAGCGAATATTGCAGACCCTTCGCCGTCAGCAGATTATCTTCGATCAACAGAATTTTCTTTGACATAATTATATTATAATCTCTTTCGGTTATTTAGCAAATTGAGTTTTTAAAATGGAGAACTCCCAAGATACACGATCTGAGGAGTTCTATTTATTTACCTTCAAGATTAACTTGAAGAATTGATGCGCTATGGCAGCAGTCAACTAGATGTTTTCCGTGCGGATAGTCTCGATCAGATTCTGTCTGGATACCTGTTTGACAGAATAGCGCATAGTCAACCCAATAAGAATGGCGACGGCGAGAATCGAAATCATGATAGCCATCCACGGAATTTCGAAGCCAAAGTCAACAGCGGAGGAGAAGGAGCTATAAAATCCGTACGACAGCAGTAATCCAAGTGGTAGCCCGATCAGCAAGGCTTTCACGATATACATCAAACTTTCCAGCCGAATCATGTGATTAAATTCCCGCTTGGTCATACCGACAGATTTTAGCATCGCGAATTCTTTGGCGCGCAGGGCAATGTTGGTAGTAATAGTATTAAAGATATTAGTCACGCCGATTAGCGTCACTACGGCAATAAACCCATAAAGGAAGATACCGAAGAGTAGTACGAGGCGGCGCGATTGGGCAAAAACTTCCTCCACGTCTTCGTAATACATTTCTTGATGAGCTTTTTCTTGACGTTTTTCTGCTAGGTAGGCAGTAATTTCTGGCGCTTGACCATCGAGGTGCTGGAAAAAGACCTGCGCAAATTGGTTGTCAACACCCAACATGTCCTTATGGGCATAATCTTCGGAGACAAAGATCATGGGCGCATAAGTCCTACTGAAACCGAGAGGTTTCTGATCAGTGACTTTGGTAATTTTTAGCGAATGCTTCTCTAGATTTGCCTCGTCCGATGATTGATCAGTTTGTTTAGAACTTTTAATCACTTCGACTTCATAATTATCGCCATCCTTGAGTTGATGATGCGAATTATCAATACTATAACTACCATCCTCATTGAGATTCATTGCCTGGTCGATCATAATTGCCGTTTCGTGATAATCAGTAGATTTTAGACCCAAGCTTGCAGCATAGCGGGCAAAACTCTGCGCGTCCATAACGTAAACGGAAGCATTGGCCGCTCGAGTTTGTTCATAGATCACATAATCCTGAATCTTAAAACGCTCAATCACTTCACGGTAAAATTCTGGCGTATCATTTACGATGGCGTAGTCAATTTCTTCATCGCTGAATTGTATGCCCACCGTCTTTTCGCCATATCCCAAAAAACTGGATAAACCAACAAAGGTTGCAACTGAGACTACAATTGAAATCACTGTGGTGCGATATTTTTTACGGCTGCGTTTCAAATTTTTACTCGCAATCACGCCACCAATACCGAAGCACTGGCGAACTAGCGGAGAGGTTTTAAGCTTGCGTGGTTTGATCTTAATATCGTTATTCCCCCGAATCGCTTCAATAGGAGCAAGACGCCCAGCGCGAATTGCTGGCATTAAGCTAGAGCAGAAGATCGTAACTGCGCTAAGTAAAATAGTGATCGGAAAGATCCAAAACGGCATTGAAAATTCTACACTTGCCGTCATCATGTCTTGCAACAGCAAATTAACGATGATTACTAGCACAAAGACAGCTAGCGTACCCAAGAGCAAGCCTAGCGGAATGCCAATAAGTCCGATAATTAAGCCTTCATAGTATACGCTTTGTCGAATTTGTTTAGAAGTAGCCCCAATACTTGCCAACATACCAAATTGTTTAGCACGTTCAGTAGCAGAAATACTAAAACTATTACGAATCGCAAAAATACTAGTAATCACAATAATAAAAATCACAATCGCAGCAATTTGATAGATAGCTGTCAACGCTATATCACTCATCACACCAGCTTCGTAACGCAAAAGTTCACCATTAGTGCGAACATTAATTGGGGTGTCGGATGTCGCTGAGCCTTGCACGGCCTCAAGAATCTGCTCGCGCAGAGCTTCGTAGTCGCCTGGTTCGGTATAACGTACGAAAATATTATATTTTTGATCAGGTTTTGCTGGTAAACTATCTAATTTTTGATAATCTTTCACTCCGTAAGGCACGGCGGGATTACGCTGATAAAATTCCAATTCAGATTGATCCAGGTCTTTCTCTGTCAAAGGTGCAGAATAATAATATTTCTCCACATGTTTGTTTTGTTCAATAAAGGTTAATTTTTCGGTTGGTACCTCTTCAAACATATCGTGAAAATCACCATTTTCAGCAATCGCATAATTGACCATCATTTTCTGGAAACTGGTAACCATGCCCACCACTGCCAAAATTAGAGCCGCCGACAGCATCACCCCCAACACTGTTACCAAGGTGCGACGTTTATTCTTTTTGAGGGTCTGTAAAGTGATTTTTTCTAAGACTTTCATCTTACATCCTTTCGTCCTTGACAATTTTACCGTCTTCAAAAGTAATCACCCGATCGGCCTGAGCTGCAATTTCAAGATCATGCGTAATAATCACAATGGTTTGATGAAATTTCTTATTTGAAAGTCGTAGTAGGGACAAAATCTCTTCGCCTGACTTAGAATCTAGATTGCCAGTAGGCTCGTCAGCCAGAATAATTGCAGGATCATTAATGAGTGCGCGACCAATCGAGACTCGTTGCTGCTGCCCACCCGAAAGTTGATTTGGTAAGTGGTCAGTACGATGCTCTAGCCCTAAGGTATGCAGTAGTTCCTTAACTCTGGATTTGCTGACTGTCTTATTGTCAAGGTCACAAGGCAAGGTGATATTCTCGACCACATTTAAAATCGGAATCAGATTATAAAATTGATAAATAATCCCTACCTGTCGTCGACGGAAAATCGCCAGTGCATCGTCGTCTAACTGATAAATATCCTGATCGTTAATAATGACTTTGCCACTAGTCGGACGATCCACCGCCCCTAATAAGTGTAGCAAGGTGGACTTACCGGAGCCACTAGCTCCCACGATGGCGACAAATTCTCCCTCATTAATGCTAAAACTAATATCATCTACGGCATGTACAGCATTTTCTCCCTTGCCGTAGGTTTTACGTAAATTTTCTACCTTGAGTACCTCCATAATGATTCCTTATTTACTGATTCTATTTATCATTGTAAAAAAGTAAAGTGACAATGAAGTGACATTTTGGCTTTTTGTTAGTCTTGATACACAATCAGGAGTAATAGCTTGGATAGTTGCGGGTCGCGCTATGATCTTAGCGCGACCCGTCTAATTTCCCGACTTATGACGCTCAGTGCGCACAATATCTTCAAATTTAGGCTGACGACGCCTATTAGCTGGCGCCCCGTTTGAATGTTTTTTCTTCTTTTTGGTTATAGGCTTAGCTGTAGCGGTTGGACGATTTTGGCCCGCTTGAGGTTTTTGTACTGCAAAATCCATTTTTTTTGCGCGGCTTTGACTGTGGTTGACTTTTTACGACTGGTTGCGGCTGAGTCTCGCTAATGGTTTTGGTCTCCAACTTTGCCACCATCTCCTCGAGCACGGCAACACTGCTTTTAGACGCAGCTTTACTGGATACTGACATAGAATCTGCATCATTTGCACCTTCAACCGGCGCAAGTGGCGCCTTTTCTGGTAGCTTAATAACGTAAGAATCCCGATCCCAATCATTCTCATTGTCGTCGGTCACATCTGCACTAACACCAAAATTCAACTCGGCCGATGGCTGCGACGGTTCGGTTGAAGATTTTGTCGCTGAAACCGGTTGCGAGTCTGGAGAATTTTCTTCAGACTTGACAGGCTTAGTCGGTGACTCAGCTCCTACATCATTCTCATCCTCTTCATTTGTGCTTATTACGACCTCTGCTGGCACCGCTTCAGCTTGGCTAGCCGCCTTCTTTGATCTTGTAACCTCCTCGCCACACAGTAATTTATCCGCCAGAGTATAGGCAAAACCGAAGGCTAGCGTCACTAGTGCAATCAGACTGAGGCCAACCACTGTTTCATTCATATGTTTATGAAAATTAAGAAACTCATAAGGATAGCGTAAAACAGCACTTGATGTAAGCTGTTCGGAGGTAATGATCATAATGGCAAAATAACTTGCTACCAGAGCTAGAAAATTAAAGGGCGCCGATAGCTTGAGAAGTCCCTTTTGATCAAACAATAGCCAATCGCCCAGCATTAATAACGGCACGATTAGGCCAAGTAACGCTGCTGCGTCCACTAGGTCAACTCCAGGATCAAAGGCGGTAGTTGCTACCGCGCCAATGATCATCGCAATTGTAATTGCACCCTTCAGTGCTGGGCAAAGAGGCTGAAAGATAGGAAAAGCTTTATCTTTGGTTGCCAAAATAAGGGTTCCCAAATAATATCCGACCACCAAAATTCCTCCAACTACCGGCAGTAGACGTAATGCCTGCCAGCCAAACTCCCTGAGTTCAACCGCTACTCCAAAAACCGCTAACACTAAAATGTCAGCCTTATAAATCATGGACGCCAGACGATTTTTGATATACATAAATCTATTTTACAGCGCGTTCCTGGCTTTGTCAAAATTCTGACGGTAATCCTGAATGGCCGCCCTCAAGGCTTCGTGCCCCAAAACCGAACAGTGGAATTTGTGTTCCGGCAGGCCGCCTAGATAATCCGCGATTTCCGCAGCACTAATCTCTTGGGCAGCGTCCAGAGTTCTACCTTTAGCGAGCTCGGATAGGGCCGAGGTAGAAGCGATTGCACTGGCACAACCATAGGTTTTCCATTTTATATCTGTAATTCGATTGTCCTTAATCTGTAAATACATACGCATTTGATCACCACAGATGGGATTCCCTACCGTGCCTACGCCGTCGTAGGGATACTGACTTTCATCCCCCATTAAAAAATTACGAGGGTTCAGGAAGTGCTCTTTAACAGTCTCGGTATAAACCCAGCCGTTTGGACTATTATTTTCGGCATTGCGATTATCGCATACGGGATTATCTTGCATTTTAACGTCTCCTGAGTAGCATAGCGATCTGATATATCAACCCGATAGGTATTAAAATCACGGTAACTCCAAGCGCGATCATTAATAGCAATGGAACCACCAAGAGTAGGATAGCTAAGGTCAGGAGAGTTAGCGGTAGCCCCAAAATCATAATTCCAGGCAAGGCTGCTAGCCCAGTTCGCCGGTAAGTTCCTAGATGAAAATTAAATAGATTATTCATACTTTGATTGTAGCGATTATTCAGTAGATTGTCTAGCTGATTTTACACAATAACGGTTTCAACTCAATCCAAGCCGATCATAGCAGTGTATTCACTAGTCATTTTACGCTTCTCACGCGTCGAGATTTACCGTACTGATACTCTGTAAACGCTGAACGATTCCTGGCAATACTTGTAGCAGTTGCTCGAGCTCGGCGCGGGTAGTATTTAGACCAAGCGAAAAACGCACACTGCCATGCGCCACCTCAGCGTCATGATGTATTGCCATTATTACGGGACTAGGCTCGAGGCTACCAGCAGCACAGGCAGAACCGGTTGAAACCGCAATGTCAGCTAAATCGAGATATAACTGTACCGCTTCACCCTCGGCACCAGCAAAACTCACATTTAAAATATGAGGTAAATCATTCGTGGTGGGACTGTTGAGGCGGACATGAGGAATTTGTTGCATAATTTGAGCCTTTAGCCAATCGCGAAGTGTGCGCACCCTAGTATCATAACTTTGCCAAGTCTTATTAGTAGTCGTGAGGCCGGCTGCTACTCCTAAGCCTACAATGCTAGCCGTATTAGTAGTACCAGCCCGTCGACCGTTTTCCTGATGGCCACCAAGAATGAGTGGACAATACGGAGCACCACGACGAACGAAAAGAGCCCCAACCCCCACGGGACCGCCGATTTTATGGGCGGAGAAGGTGAGGTAATCCACTCCCAGAGCTTTTACGTCGACCGGAATTTTACCGATTGCCTGTGTTGCATCAGTATGTACATAGAGAGTATTTTCTGTTGTATTTTCCACAACACTCCTCTGAGAGTTTTCCACAGTAGGTGTTGTAATTTTTACAAACTGATCTGGACTTTCCCTGTTAGCATCCCCCACTACAATAGCTCCGCCTCTCCCAGACTTTATTGTCTTACAAATTCCTGCCAGATCCTGCACACTCCCAACTTCATTATTCGCCAGCATAATTGACACTAAATCCGTATTGGCTGGAATCTCCGCATGCCTGACAAACCCCCATTGGTCCACTGGAAGCTGAGTAAGTGTTCCGGCATAAGCTTGGGCGGACGCCGCCACCGAAGGATGCTCAATTGCCGAGATCGCAATGTTTTTACCCTGAAAAACATGCATTACCGTATTATTACTCTCGGTACCGCCAGATGTAAAAATGATTTCTTCAGGGTCAGCATTAATTAACTGCGCCACCTGATCACGAGCTTGCGCCACCTTTTGCTTTGCAAGTTGTCCAGGAGTATGCAAACTGGAGGGATTACCAAGCTCCGCCCGATAGACTTCCAGCATTGCTTCCTGCACCTCTTGAAGCGGTGGCGTGGTGGCAGCAAAATCCAAATAAATCATATTACATATTATTTCCTAACATATTCACAGATGGTGAATTTTATGCCCTCAGACTCGCCACTTTGCAACTCTCGCCGGTGAAAATCATTTGGATCAAACTGCGGAAAGTAAACGTCCGCTGGTTTAGTGGCGGCGATTTCGGTAAGATAAAGCTTCTCCGCGAGTGGCAAAAATTCAGCATAGAGGCTTGCGCCGCCAATAATATAAACCGGTTTCTCCAGTGATGCTACTGCCTGTTTGAGTTCAGTAAGATCATGGAAGGTTTCAACTCCTGGCTCTTCAATTCGACTTCGGGTAAGCACAAGGTTTGGACGATTCTTCAGAGGCTTTCCCAGAGAACGGTAAGTTTTACCACCCATGACTACCAGATGACCCGTAGTCAGCTGCCGAAAATGTTCTAAATCCGGCTTCAAATGCCACAGCAATTGATTATCCGCCCCGAGACCACCGTCTTGCCCTACCGCTGCGATTAAATATATTCCTTCCATCTTACCTCCTCTTATGTAGTCAATTGTAGCATAGGTAACGAGGTTTTGCCACTCCTTAAAATCACCGAGTTGCCGAGCCAGCGATAGCCTCAAGAAAACCAACATCTAGATCAATCTCTCCATTATAAGAAGAAAACGGAGCAAAAAAGTCTGCCGAGAAGCCGTGCCAACGAGCGGTGTAGTAGGATGGGTAGGTACCTGCGCTAATGAA
>CANOGH010000047.1 GCA_947565505.1 uncultured Candidatus Saccharibacteria bacterium
ACGCCAGCCGAATACTATTCCGCTAACGTTGCATTTGAGGGTTGGATGTAGGAAATTCTATTGACAAAATTAATAATCTGTGCTACAATGAAAGTATAATCATAATACGATCAAACGGTCGTAGATTATTGGACGTCCTAAATTAATTTTTAGATGTCCGCGTAACCTGTTCTTGATCGGAAATCAATCGAAAAATTGATTAAAGATTCGTTCGAGAGCTTAACCCCATTGGCTGCGAACAGCCAATACCAGCACCTTAAAAAGGAGGGAACAGCGTATGTTAAACAGACATACCAAAACAGTAACTGCACTGTTGCTATCCGTTACAATGGTCTTAAGTGCCGTAACATTAGTACCAGCTGCTACACTCGATCCGCGCGATCAACCGGTTGAAGCAACAACCACGTCAACCAACATCGCGGCAAGCACTGTTAGCCAATCTGCTATCACAACGATACCAGCAGATCAAGGCGATACACTGCCAAGTTTATTGGAAGAACCAATCGCCTACGAACCCATCATGAATGCGACAACGACCAAACTAATTTGGTCAGACGCTCCAGAACCTTCAGAGATTGAAGTTGATGCAGAAGCGTGCGCCAATGACGGGATCATGTTAATGTCAAACGGCTTACCGCCAACTTATCAGGAGGCCCATGACATTATGATTGGATTGAAGGACCAGTATCCTGAAGGTATGCCTTGGACTAACTTTCTGCCATACGGCAGGGATGGTGACAAGGGCGATGCTTATTGGTGGAAAGGTGGTAGCGTTAAGGGCGCCAGTGGTGGCGTTGGCTGCGCAGCCTTTGTCTTTCTATTAAGTGACGCATCCTTCGATAGCTTGCCATCAAGAACAATTGATAATGGCAACTTCAGCTATGAAGATATCAAAGTTGGCGATATTTTAAGGGTGAACAACAGTCATTTCGTGATCGTTCTCGAAAAAAGCACTGGTGGCGTCATTATTGCGGAGGCAAATTACAACAAATCCGTCCACTGGGGGCGCGCAATGAGTAAATCCGAGGTCATGATGGCGAATTTCATCGTTACACGTTATCCGCAAGGTCACATCGACCCTAGCGAAGGTGTAGTCGACGCCGAAGTGGCCAGTGACACTGAAAACGGGCTCACTTGGTCGTTAACTCAGGGTGGCAAGCTTACACTCTCCGGTAGCGGGACCATGGCAAACTACACGACAGACAATCGACCAGGCTGGGAAAATACTGGTCATAACATCAGTTCAGTAGTTATTGATGAAGGCATCACCAGTATTGGTGACTATGCCTTTTATCAGAGCACTGCTCTCAGTATACAGCTTCCAGGAAGCTGTACGAGTATTGGTGAAAGCGCCTTCGCTAAGTCAAACTTAGTAGGCGTTACAATCCCGGAAAATGTTGAAACTATTGGCAATAACGCCTTTCTCGAATGCGCCAATTTAACCTCAGTCTCTTTCCATGAAGGGTTAAAAACAATTGGCAACGAAGCTTTTAAAAGTTGCCCGGGGATCAAATATATTGATTTCCCATCCAGCATTACCACTATTGGCGCCGGAGCATTTTGGGATTGCGTTAATGTGCTGAGTGTCAGATTCAAACCAGGCAGCGTCGATGTCAATGTGGGGGAAAACACCTTTACTAATTGTCAATGGCTAATGACGGTCACCTTACCAAAAGGCTTGACTCAACTTAGTCCAGGGATGTTTTCATCCTGCAAGATACTGTCGGAATTATACATTCCTACCAGTGTCACCTCGCTTGGCGAAGCAGACAAAGATAGTCCATTTATGTCGGCAGGAATCCTAAAAATTTATTTCGGCGGTTCTCAGAATGCGTGGAATGCAATGTTATATCCTGGACTTCGGGCTACCTTACAGCAGTATGGAACACAGGTCATCTGTGATGCTGAGTTTAAGAATCCATTCGCCGATGATCCGGATGATCCGGGGGATTTAGTACCAGACGAATCGGAAAACCCAGATTTAAATGATGATCCTTGCAAAGACGGCCATACAGGCACCGCAGATGCGAACGGTAATTGTACAGTCTGTGGCAAGCCTATCGAAACTGAACCAGGCGAATCTGAACAGCCTAATCCAGACAATCCTGGAAGTGGCGATAATCAACCGCCAGTCGAAGATCATCAGCACGTCTGGAGCACTGAATGGAGCAACGATACAGCTCATCATTGGAAGAAGTGCACTGTTAAAGATTGCCCTCTGACTGATGTCAGTCAGAGTAATAGCTATGGTCACCATAGCTACGGTAATTGGGTCATTGATACCGATTCCACAACAACGCAGGAAGGAATTAAGCACCGCCTCTGCACTATTTGTCAGTATCGGCAGGAAGAGAAGATTCCAGTCAAAGATGATGACACCGACAACAATACCGGGAACTCAGGATCAAATTCTGGTGGAAATTCAGGAAGCTCCGGCAGTACCGGATCAAATTCTGGCAACTCTGGTGGTTCAGGCTCAAGTGGTGGATCGTCGAATGGCGGGTCAAGCTCGGGTGGCGGATCTTGGTATCCAGGAAATTCTTGGCATCCGAGCGGATCAAACAATAGTAATACCAATCCGAGCGGCAATAATCCGAGCAACACCAATAACAATAAGACTGACAATACTAAACCAGATACCGAGACCAACGAGACAAAAAATCCGGATGAAGGTAAAATTCCGGATGACAATAATATTGTCCCGACCGAGCAGCCAAATGATGCCAATGAAGACTCTACGACAGACATTGTTAACACCGCTAAAGTTGTTAATCAGTTGAAAAAAGAACTGAGAACCGAGCTGAAAGTGAATCTGAATACTAAGCTGAAGGTTAAAATTAAAGCTCAGTTACAGAAAAAACTGAAAAAGCAACTAAAGCAACAGAAACCAATCAAGGCAAAGCAGAAAACTGTCCTGAAAGCGCAGCTGAAAAAGACTTTGAAGCCGCAGTTGAAAGCCTCATTGAAGAAAACATTGAAGGCACAGCTGAAATCAGAGTTCGGCGAGCAATTGAACACTACTGAATTTAATGAGGTATTCATTGAAGAATTTAACAAATGCTTCAACCAGAATTTCAATACAATATTCAATAAGCAGTTTTCTACAGCTTTCAAGAAAGTTACCAAATAACCTCCACCTTGTGCCGGCGCTTTGCCGGCACATTTTTTGTTAGTCCTCTAAACCTCCGGCTTTAGCCGGAGTGTACGTTGGTAGACTAGGCGCATAATAAGGGTCATCCGGCAGGATGGCCCTTATTGGAGATATACGTCTATGAATTATAATAAACGTACAATTAGAACTTTAACACATTGCTTTTATGAAATTGCAAGGAGCGTGAGTAAAAAAAGAAAGTTTACTTTCTTTTTTTGAACCGACGAAGCCATTTCTGCGTAAGCAGATTTGAAGTATCATTTTGTTTGGACACCAAAGTATCGTGGTAAAGTGCTTGCAGATACTAAAGTTAAACAAGAGATAAAAAGAATTATAAAGCAAATAGTAAAATGAAAGCATTGGGAGCTTTTAGAACTAAATATCCAGGACGATCATATACACATGGTACTAATACTGCTACCAAAGGACTCACCTTCCTATGCTATGCAAATTATCAAAGGAAAATCCTCTGCATGGTTGAAGAAAAAGATTAAACATAAGAGTAAAGCCTCCAAGAGGCATAGTTTGCAAAATAGGGATGCTTTATTCCTACAGTTAGCATTGATGGACCAATCATCGGAATATTGAAATTTTAGCCCAACATATTACTGCATATATTCCTTTTCGAGTAAAATTTAAAAATACCGAAGCCTGATTGTAATAAATATGAGTATTTCTGGAAATAGAGTGAAAGGCAGAACGAGCCTTCGGTGAAGGCCTTATATCATCTTAGAAGTGATTATGGATGCTTGTTTTGTTTAAAAATACTACTTTTGCTTGTGAACTTGCTATTCTTAGCGTAAAAGTATTGACTCTTTTGATAGAATATGCTAATATAGAAGGATAGGGGGCGTACTTTAAAATCCTTGAAACGGAAATTCTAATAATTCGTGTTTGCTATAGTTGAGAAGTATTTTAGAGAATGGAGGAAAAATACATGAAAGAACGAGAAATTGTAGCAGTGGTTAGGCTTTATTGTGCTATTTTTGACGGTGGATTCTGGTTATCCGTAGCGAACGATAATCGTGTTCAGCTTAGAAAATTCGTGATGGATGATAATTCTGCCCCTAATATGGACAATGTTCATATTACGGAGGAAGATCTTTATCAGATTTACCAGGTAATTGGAGCCTTGACTGAGCGTGAGCAAAAGGTGCTCGGTATGCGTTTTGGGTTTGGGAATAAAGACGGTAAACCAAGAACTCTCGAGTCGATTGCAGAGGAGTTCAACGTCACGAGAGAGCGGATTCGTCAAATTGAACAGAAAGCACTCCGAAAAATGCGTAAGCCTAATCGTTGCAGTCAGCTATCACGGATTTTTAAGTCGGAGATGTTTTTGGAAGAGATAGTAAAAGTATCTCGAGAAATTCAGGAATCGTGTCAGCGTGAGGTGGAGTTAAGAGGTGATTTATATCAGTTGAAGCAGTTGCCAATCGTTTTGTCTGAAGATGCTGAGGCTATATCCGATAAGATTTCTGACCTTGATAAATTAGATTTATCATTTTTTACTTATATCGCCCTTGAGCGTATAGGGATATCGACTGTAGCTGAGCTTTGTTATCTTCAGGAGGCTGAACTTTGTAAAAATCTAAATATCAGAGTCAGAAAGATGGTAGTAGGGGAAGTAAAAGAGAGACTAACCGAAAAAGGCCTATCTTTGGTATAATTGGATAACCGTTTAAAGGATAAATATCTCCAGTGATATGCTGGGGATATTTTTATTAAGAGTCGTTATAACAGATAATGAAAATATGGTAGACTAGAGGAGAGTTTTGTTAACTAGAAAAGAGGTTGGTTTTGAATTTGAAGATTGGAATACATAAGACGCCAAGACTAACGCGATCAAATTGAATAGGCTAACTTGTTTAATTTAATATCAAATTTAGTTCAGTCATCCCACCGATATAAGAATTACTGAATAGAATATATGGAGTCTGATTATTGTAAACCTCTAAATCTTTGGTCTTAGCCAAGGAACCATTCCTAACAAACCAAATTTTCAATCACGTTTTTTACAACACGGGTTGTTTTTTTACATGTCATGCGCTATAATAAAACTGTCTTGGGGATTCGCCAAGTGGTAAGGCACCGGGTTCTGGTCCCGGCATTCGGGGGTTCGAATCCCTCATCCCCAGCCATGTTATACATTTAATTTTGATACAAAGAATAGTAGCAGAAAACCCCGGTATTCTAGGGGTTTTCTGCTACTATTCTGGTTTTTGGAGTATGTTGAGTATTAACCTAGGTGTGGCTATAAGGCTATTTTGGTGGAATTTTTGATGATTAAGTAGTATGCAAGTTTACACGATGCACCAATAATGCACCAAAAGCATAAACGTAGTTTTAGCTTTTTGCACCAGGCTTGCACCAACATGAGATTTTTGGTCATACCAAGAAACGGCAGCATCTAACTACTGCCGTTTCTTAGTGTTGTTTTATTCTACTTTATGCTCCGTTATGTTACTTTTCGCGTATTTTGGTGCTATGGTTGGGCGGTTCTGCTAATTGCTTAATTTTTTTCCTTAGTCATGCGCTAAAAGTTCTAGTAGTAAATGCGCTCCAGCCCGCATACCATGCTTAATATACTCATGGCTAATATCAAAGATAGCGTCTAATAAGCCTGCGGCGTGTTTTTCCATAATAAAGGCTGTCTCTGTGTCATTTGTGTTAGCCTTGCCTATCCGCATAATGGTTTTGGTGTAGCTAAGTAGTTCCGCCATAATTGCGCCCTCATTCCGGTTTATAAACTCCGGGCAGATTTTAAAGGTATCCGTGATAGCAGTATCTATGATGTGGTCTAAGCTGACCGCATCATAGAAATTAGTGTTTAATTTGGACATAATTTTTGTGTTCTCCCTTCTATGATTGATCTTTATAACGCTGCTATGTTAGCTCTGGTAGAAGAAAAACACAAGTCAAATTCTGCCGGGATTTCTGCCCAAAATTATGTAATCTGCACAGTAAGTCTCGCTTAGCAGAAAGAATAGAAACGTAAGGATTCTATACTAATCAAATTCTTTAAGTAACACAAAAGGCTGGTACTACAGGCTTTTGTGGTTACGCTTTATCGACTCGAACCGTCTGCCGAAACGTTTATGTATATTTAGAATAGCTCTACAGAAAAATAAGCAGCGTCAAGCTCGTCCTGGGTAATGCCGAGGTAACGGCGGGTGATTGTATAACTACTGTGATTATAGATTTCCATAATAATGGCAGGCGGAACCTTCTGGCTGGTACAGGCATGGTATCCCCAGGTCTTTCTGAGGCTATGGCAGGAGATTTTACCAGCTATGCCTAAAGTAACTACTGCGGCATGGATAATCCGCCAAGCCTGGACGCGGGAGATCGCTTTATCGATTTTACGGTTGCTGGAAAAGATAAACGCGCCTTTTCTATGCGGGAGACAGGCGCGCAGGGCTGCGATTGCCTGATGATTTAAGGCTATGGTACGGGTTTTTCCGGTCTTCTTTTCTGTTACCGTAATATGTGTATAGATCTCATCTTTTTCTGCGTTATATACGTCCGACCATTTGAGGGCAAGCAGGTCGCTGATTCTTAGTACCGTACATGCGCCCAGTACGATTAACGCATAATTGCGCAGTTTGCCACGCTTTAAAAAGTAATCTGCAAGCTGCCGTAACTGTTTCTTATTCCTAATTGGTTCTGTGGTTGCCATAATAATAATGAATCCCCCTTGTCTTATAATAAGCATTAGTATAGCTTATTATAAGGCCGGAGGACGTTGTAACATTTTAATGAAATTGTTACATTACGCTCGCGGATACCATACTAAATAAATAGAGAATCTTGTACACGTGATCTTTACCAGCAGCAAAATAACCATGTTGGAAAATTTTCTGTACCAGAAATGCTAAAACCACTTGAAACTACGCACAAGAAATGCTAGACTAAAGTATCAGAATCATTACTATGTTACATCTTGTTATTTTTATTAGAAACAGTGCCTGCTTCTAATAAAAACCACTGGCAAAAGCCAAGAAATGGAGGGAGAAAATGAAAACTATTTTTGAGACAACCTGGACATGCGATTATTGTGGTAACCCTAATTTCCACTCTGACATTGTCTGCAGGCACTGCGGCGCAGCGAAGCCGTCTCGCTATCAAAAAATGGTGAGAGGATGCAAGGCAAGGTCGATTGCATTTAAACGCACGTTTTAGACAGAATAGCTTGAAGAAAAATCAAGAAACTGCATTCAGTGTAACAAACACATTAAAATCATGGAGGAACCTATAATGAAAAAGAAAAGAACATTATCAAAATCAGTAACATCGGCAGTATTAGCATTGGTGCTTACCCTGTCGGGGATATTCATTGCCCCGGTAACAGTACGGGCTGATGGATGGCCGGAACATGCACAGAATTTAACACTGGGAGTGGCCGTTACCGGAACTGCGAAAGCTGGAGATTTTCACGGACCTTTAGAAAATAAGGATGGTAATGGCAGTGAATATTATTGGAACGTCTATAAATTTACTATGCCACAAAAAGGATTATTGAATGTATATTTAGAATCAACACATAAGGCCTACTTCTATTACGGCAGTGGTTTTAGAGGATTTGCAATTTTTTCCGTTTCTGATCCTGATAATTTAGTATGGCGTTCTCATTCAAATCAAAATCGAATTGAACCAACATACAGTGCTGCCCGCGAAATTTATCATGGAACGGCAGATGTTGCTTTAGAAGCAGGTGAATATTATTTTACATTAAGGCAATATGAAACATCAGACGTACCATATTTTCTCACTCTCAGCTACAAAGAGCCAGATGTAAATGTAACCTCCATTTCTTTAAATAAGAAGAACATAGAACTGGAGCCGGGCGAACAGGTTACTTTGAACGCCAGTGTCCTTCCAGAAAATGCTACCGATAAAACCGTCGTATGGGAAAGTTCATCTGCATCAGTCGCTTCGGTAGAAAACGGTACTGTTACGGCAAAATCTCCAGGTACTACAACTATCACAGCTTCTTCTGCTGATGGAGAAATTGCAGCTTCCTGCCTGGTTACAGTTATAGACGCAGCAGCTATTGATGCTTTTGTAGAAATGCGCCCAAGTATCAACAGCGTTTCTCCAAGTGTAAAACGGGCAACTGTATATTTTAGTTCTGTAAATAGCAGTGACACTAAATATCAGATAGCATATAAAACCGAAAGCGGAAAGTGGAAGATCAAAAACACTTCCAGCCTCACAACTACAATTAGAAAATTACAGTCCAGAAAAAGCTATACTTTCCGTGTACGGGGCTATAAGAAATTTTATGGCAAAACCTACTATACTCAGTGGTCAAGCGTTAAACGGGCTACAATTAGATAATTACTATCAAAAACCAATAAAATTAGCCAGAGAACCATGTTTGGTTCTCTGGCTAAAAAGAAAAATGGAAGAAATTCATATACTATCAGTGTGATGAATTCTTTGTATAATGCCAAAATTTAAGTAACATCAGAATAACAACAATTAATAATGACATTGCTATAAATGTAGAAACATTTGAAATCATCTTATATCTTTCTATGTTATTGTTCTTTTTAACTTCCACAATCACTGCAGCAGAATCCTGTACCAATCTACCAGTAACACTGACACGTCCCCAGTTATGAAGAATAAATTTTCCATATGTAAAAGTATCGTTAACAACCTCTGTTGTAAAGCGTACGAGGACATTAGCATCAGGATTATAGTTTCCTACGAAAATGCCGTCTTCGACAAGATCATCCTCCTGAACAACAGCACCCGTTGGGTGAGCAGAGTTAGCGATTCTGGTAGATCCAGGTACATAACGCAAGTTTGATGGGAGAATGTCACGAATCACGACATCATTTTGCCAAATAGAACTTGTATTCTTATATTCAATCTGGAACTCTACTTTGTCGCCGATTTTGGCATCAACTTCCTTCTTCCAGGTTTTGTCGGCATCGTTGGCGAGGCGGACAGTAGTATTAACAGAATAATCGTAGTCGTATACCGCTTTAACGC
>CANOGH010000048.1 GCA_947565505.1 uncultured Candidatus Saccharibacteria bacterium
TGGATTGCTGGAATTCACCCGAAGTCTTCGGGGTGAATTCCAGGCTCACGCTTTTGTCTAGTGCAATTGATACCACAGGACTAGAACTAATGTTAATCCTTGTTGATGTCTGGTCGCTAATTTCACCTTCAGCGTTCGCACCATTTGATACGATGGGTAGAAGTAAAGTTAACACTAGCATGATGAAGGCCAGTGTTGAAACTGAGCCTATGCCATGAAAGAGTTTATATTTTGTAAGCCTAACCATAAGTTATATACCTCCGCTTATGTAGTTTGTTTTTATGATTTGGTGAGAGTGGGTTTCAAGGCTGGGGTTTGGCGAGCCTTAGGCTCACCAAACCCCACAACCACTTTAAACTACCCTCAATTGCTCTCCAGGCTAAAATGGCCAAATTTTAGCCTGGAGAATGACACCCCGCAAGTGTCGCTTTTATGGAGGTGCTAAAGGATTGGTTACATACTTATCCTTATCACAAAAAGCGACACCGCAAGGGTGTCGTATGCCTTTTACAATTAGATCATGCATTACTATTAATGGTAATTCACGTTCTGTTGTTGCGATGTCGCTTTTACGTAACGCGAATAGATGCCAAAAATAATATATACATAAAATTCAATGTGTCAAAAACACATGATCTAAATAACATACGACATTACCAGTATAGCATAATTAAGATATTAAAACTAGATAGAAAATTACGGAATTAGAAATATGATTTGAGACCGAGGCGCATTCGTTCGGCCTTCAAAAAAGTTCGGTGAACTTTTTCTACTGGGCGTCGGTTCGAAAGAAAATTCAAGGTATTTTCTTTACTCACACTCCTACAGTAGGCGGCACGCTTCCTCGCGGAAGGCGCCTGCGAAGTCCTCAACAAGGCAAAAAACTACCGGCAATTAGCCGGTAGTTTCTATTTGAGACCGAGGCGCATTCGTTCGGCCTTCTCGGCGCGGCGAATTTCGCGAATGATAGCCTTGCGACGACGCTCGCGCTTTGAAATTGGCTTTGAGAAACGCATCTGAGATTTCTTGAGGGGCATAATTCCACTCTGCAAAACTTTGCGGTTGAAACGGCGAATTAGGTTCTCGTTTGCCTCATTCTGATCTTTTCTAGTTACTTTAATTCCCATATTGTTTTACATTATAGCAAATTTTTCTAGAATAATCAAGGTTGATTCGGGACTTTTTCTGAAAAAGTAGTAGGGAACAGGGTTTTGTTAAAAGAGCTGGTAGGTAAGAAATAAATGCCTGCTGAAAGATTTTTGGTTTGAAAGGGGTTTGAGCGAAAAAACGGCAAAAATATGACGAAGAATGTCAAAAATATGGCAAGAAATGACGAATGAAGGTGTATTGAGGTGGCAAAATCTGTCGTTGAGAGCGGCATATAGCGATGAGCTGAAAACTTAATTGCTTGAATGAGCAAAACTTAGACATTTTGAGTGAAAGTGTCCAAATTTTGACACTTTGCTGATTTTTGTCCAAGTTTTGACTAGAATATGATTATATTGTATAAATATGAAAAAAGAGGGGACCGAAGTCCCCCCTTAAAGAAATGAGATCGAAGTCTCTCTTGAAGAAATGAGCAAAGTCAGAATGAAGGAAATTATGAATTAAGATAATTCTGGAGATTCTGCAGAGCGGTATCAAGATTAATGGTTCCTGAAGGCAGACGGTCGGTATAAACGCTATTGCTAATTAAGCTGCGCTGGCTAACAAGCTTTTCTACGGGATAGAGGTCAAACTCGGATGGAGTGGTACGATTAACCATGACAGTGATTGGATTGGCATAAAAATCAAAAGGATAATCCGTGTAAAAGCTATTATTGATGCGCAGATTGTCGATTCGCCAGATGAGGTTTGAGGCATCTTTATCGGTAATGGTGTATTCGATTGATCCAAGACCATATTTTTGGTTAGGGTCAAGCGGGCCGTAATCGTCATAGGAATAACGCGTTGTGATGTTCATGAGATTCTGATTAGTTGGCAGGTAATTGCCACGCCAGCCATTATTGCCAATCAGATCTGCCAGAATGCCGTACTGTAAGTTTTTAGGTTGCAACCTGTTTTTGTCGAAAATAACACGCGCATTCAGAACGACGTCGCTGCCTTCCTGTGGGAAATGGGCATTTTCCAGAGTTAAATCAAAACGTAAGGTCTGATTGTCCGGCTGATATGGCGTAACCGAGATGGTGAACCAAGCGTTTTCGCTGCGCAATTCAAATAAGGCAGTTTTGGTAAGTTCGGTGTTTTCATCAAGCAGATAATTCTGTGCTCGTGCGGGGTTAATTTCAATCTGAGTGTGCAGAGTGTAGGTTCCCGGTATGGCGGTTGAGAAGTCAACCAGACTTGGATCGGTACACGCTTCCTCATTAAGCGTAGTGCTAAAGGTAGTACAATCTGCCATGACGACTCCGGTTTTAACCCGCATCTGATCGGCGTTAGCGTCGAATTCGTAAGCGATATTAACAGGTACAGCTTTGATTTCAAACTGGGTAGACATTGGTTTTGGTGGAGCATATTCCGATGTGGTCGCGCCACGTACTTCGCAATGATAAATGCCAGCATCAATACATTGTTCTACCACTTCATTTGCTGAATTGGTAAAAGTGTATTCTAACTGCACAAAATCCTGTACGCCAGTCATGACTGGTTGGTGAGCTTTGCCATCATAATCAAAGCTCAGGGACTCGTTAGTGAAATTCCATTCAGACTGATCAATTTCGATGGCTGCAGGCGTGGTAATATCTGGTTGTTCTGGCTGTTCCGGTTGCTGATCAGGTTGTTCCTGAGCAGGTGGAATGTTTGGCTGATCTGGTGCTGGATTTGGCTCATCAGGTTTAGGCGAGGTGTCTGGGTTGGATGGTTTTTGTCGGGATAGTTCTCAGAAGGTTTACTGTATGGTGGATAATAGCTGGACGGCGGATAATATGGCTGATAGGACGGTTGATTAATAGCTGGTTTTTGAGGTTCTTTAGGAATTTCAGGGATAACGGGTTTCTCCGGCTGAGTTGGATTTTCTTCAGCTATGACTGGATCATTGGTAGTTTCGGTAACTGGATCTTTGGTAGAATCGGTCATGGAAGTTACTGGTTTAACTTTGCCTTTCGCCAACAGTGTGACGGTTTTGGGATAGTCGGGATTTTTGATAACCGCTTTAATTTTGACAGTTGCTCCAGCTTTCTTAGCTTTGACCTTAAAGGATTTACTGGTCTTGCCAAAAACCGTGATGCCAGCTTTGTTGCTGGTGGTGACGGTTTTGATTTTCCATTTGTGTGCTCTGGCTGAGGCCGGTAATAATTTAATGGTCTGCACTTCGCCCTTTTTCTTAAAAGTTAGAGTGGTCTTAGAGAGGCGCAGTTTTTTCAGATCGGCTTTGAGTTGTTTCCGAGTAGCGGGTTTACTAGCTGAAGTTGTACTGCCTTTTTTCGTAGTATTGGTATTGGTTTTGGCAGCCGAAACGGTAGTTAAGGTTGACGGACTCATTGTGGCGCTGAAACTGAGGCCGATCACCAGGATGACGCTGTAAAGCTTGGTTTGGTATCTGTGCGTCATGTTGGTTTTTTGTTCGCCGAGATGCACGTCTGCGTTACTGAATCTGAGGCGACGTAGTGCTTGGGTTAAGAAATACTTCATGTGTTTCCTCCTTTTTTGAATTGTTAAGTTACATGTCGAGATGATTTTGCTGGGAGCTTAGCAGAATTTGGCCTTGCTAGGCGCCAATTTTGATCAGTTCGACACAGGTTACAGGCGGTTTTAAAGGCAGAGACATTGGTAGGGAATAACCTTTAATAAAAACCACCTTTTTAGGGTGATGGGTTTTGAGATTAGCTCATATTTAGAGTTTAACGATGGCTAGATTCAAAAATCACCTCCCTGAATGGTAGAACGCTGACTTTGGGTATAGTTCTACATTTTAATTATAGCATATTTGTGTGGATTGAATCAACATCTCCGGAGCTAGTTCCAACAGATTGTGGCCGCAAGCTGTTCTATTAATCGGGCGGGCATCAATTTTATAAACATAATCTTTCTGCGACGTTGCCGTGAATTAGGGAATATACTGGAAGAGTTTGGGGAGATGAAAAGTAGCCAAGTAAACTCACGCTGTCCTCAATGTATATGAGTTGCGCGAGTTTAAAGACGTGGAAAAGGCAGCGGGTTAAGGCTGCCTTTTAATCTATAATGTACAAGGAGGAAAGTAAACCAAAATCTAACATAAATGCTGGGAGCAGATCTCCCTAGCTTGAGGCGAATCCTCTGGTAATAGTAGAAGTAGCTTCTTGCAGGTATGGGGCGAATCCCCAGATTATGTTGAGGCGAATCCTCATGTTTTTTGGGGCGAATCCTCATGTTTTTTGGGGCGAATCCCCGTGCATGTTAGGCAAGAATACTAGTTCGATGTTAGATACGAATAGGTAGAAAATGGATAAAAGTGGTTTTTCCTCGTCCGCGCATTGGCGGGTGCTGAGTTAACGAGTTTCGGATGGTGCCGTTACGAGCAATGTCGTTAACGGGCGTGGACGGGTTACAAAATATACCGGCAGTGTTAAATGGTCAGTTGTAAACAGCGAATGGTGGATACACGAAAAACATAGGGCATAGGGCTTTCATCATTCATATTCGTATTTCGTACTATGCACAGATACAAATGTTTTTCTATAATTCGATCCCGAACGTGCTTTCAGCGAATGCTTTAAGTGCATCATGTTCGTTTGTACCAATATTAGGATTTCCACCCTTCGGTACAACCATGCTTAATGGGCTGCGTTCGGAGTAGACAATCTCTCCAGCTGCGCTTTCGTCATCGGCTGTCATTAAAAAGGTGAACGGCAGATTGGTGTGTGGGTAAATCGCAAACCTCATATTTTCGAGTTTGACTTCACCCTCGCCCTGGAAGCGGATTGTGCCCAAGCAGATGCGACTACCAGATGGATCCTTACCATTGTTGATATAACATTTTGACTGGAACTGTTTGGTGCTTGTTCTATAGTAGCTGTCCCAGTTAGTACTAGCGTTCTCGCCAATATGAACTACATCGTTTCTGGTCTGGCTATAAGTTAAACCCGTTTTGATGTTGCAGTCGATCTGGACGTATCTGGAACTGCCATTTGCAATGTCATATAATGGAAGTTTCATGTCGCAAGCATAGATACTGACAGAAGTGTTTCCGCCTTCATGACTAACTACTGTCTCTACTTTGCCCCAATTATAGGCAGTTTTCAAGTAGTAGTCTTTTTCTACCTTCAGGCTAGCTTCGCTATATTCATAGTTCTGCTGAGCTCTGTCGGTCAGTTTTACTTCGGCTGTTACATGGTGTCTGCCCATATCTTCCAGAATTGCCTGGTTGCCCGCCTGTACAACACCATCACATAATACTGTGACAACACCGTCACCCTGAAGCAGGGAATGGCGAGCCGTCACGATGTCGTATTTGCCGTTGAATTCAAGTGCTAAGGATAACTTACGTGGCTTGATTTCAAACTGCACCGACATTGGTGCTACTGGATTGTAGCCCTCTGGCATTGTAAAATATGCCGTGCAGGTATAAACTCCAGCATCAATAGCTTTGTCAACAATCTGACCATTTTTGGTGTATTCCAAGCGCGTAATAACATTGCTCGGAATGCCCTTTGGCCAGACATTAACAACGCTTTGGTCGTACTCTTTGTTATCTGCGATCAATGCCCATTCCGACGTGTCAGCGTCTAATGCTGGTGGTGTCGGAGTGATAGCTGGACCAGTTGGAATATCAGGGTCAACCGGTTCCGGATCTGGATTGACAACTGGCGGTAACGGATCAACTGGTTTTACTGGTGGTTTGCTGTCACTTCCGCCATTATTGCTTTCGCCGTCTCCTGGTTTGCTGTCACTTCCGCCATTATTGCTTTCACCGTCTCCTGGTTTGTTTGGACGGTTTGGCTGGCTTGGAACTACCGGATTACCCGGGTTGCCAGGATTGATCGGTGACCAAGTGCCACCAGGCGTAGAACCAGAAGAAGACCCATCGGTTTTATCCTGATCTTTTTTGTCATCCTGGTCCTCTGGTTTTGTACTGTCTGTGTCGGTTGTTCCAGTTCCGGTACCATCGTTTGTTGCGTTGTTTGCGCCAGTGTTGTCTGTGCCATCCGTACTGTTCGTGCCATCTGCGTCAGTGTTGCCTGTGCTGTTATTCGCTGTTTTAACGCTGACTTTTGTTACAAAGATCTTGATTGTTTTTCCGTTTTTAGCTAAGATTGGAACTTTAATCTTGACGTTGTCAACGTTGGCTTTCTTAGCTTTGATCTTGAATTTTAATAATTTCTGATCTTTGCCAAAAATTGTGACCTGCTTCTTATTGGAAGTGGTCAATTTGCCGAAGCGAATTTTATATTTCTGACGTATTTCTTTACCGTTCAAGATCTTGATTGTCTTTACAGCTCCTTTTTTCTTTAAAGAAACTTTTTTAGCATTGATCTTGATCTGGCTTTTCTGTACTTTGACGATGACTGGTTTTGCAGCTTTTTTAGTGTCGGCTTTGTTTGCCTCTACTGTTTTAGTGGCCGCTTCAGTAACAGTCGGGTTCGCTAATAAATTGGTAGCGATCGCTGTGTTACCATTGAAAAACAACATCATGGCCAGTGTTACAACAAGTTCTGTAAAAATTTTTCTTCTTTCCATTTTTTCTTCCTCCTGATTTTTAATCATCAAAGCATGATCGGCTAAGGTTTTACCTTGAGAAATACATCACGTAGGATATAATCCTCAGACTTTTACATAGTCTTTTCATACTCTGAATATACTAGGTTCGGACGTTTCGCCCTCACCTCGGTTTCTTGGATAAGCTTCTAACTTAAGCTTTATCCATTGAACTCATTGTAGCACACCGTAAGCATTTTGTCAATAGGTTTTTTAGAAAAAAGTACTATAACTGTTGCATTTATCTATAAAAGAGTGTTTGGGTGGGTGGTTTTGTGGCATTGTGGAGGTAATGACGATGCTGGCGGAATGGATGTTTTAGGTGGGAGAATAATAGACACGAGGTGGAGGGATATGATTGCTGAGGGTGAATTTATGAGGTGGGAGATAGACAGATGATTATTCTTGTTTTGGTGATTTAGGATTGTTTTTTTTGATAGGATTGCGAATTGGAGCATAGACGAATTGCGGAGAGACATGAGAGCTTGAGCATGGCGTTCGCGTGATGATAAAAAAGTGATGTATGGATAGAAAAAAATATCTGAAAATGGGATAATTAAGGGGAAAAGTATGCTATAATGAATGGTAAGGAAGGTAGTATGATAATTTTGATGGGGCTCGCTGGGTCGGGCAAAAGCACACAGGGACAGATTTTGGCTGACCAGCTAGGGAGGAAGTGGTTGTCAGCGGGGCAAGTTTTGCGTGATACGGGTGATCCAGAGATCAAAAAGATTCAGGACCGGGGGGAAATGGTGGATGATCGGCTGGTGATTCGGTTAATGCGTGAGGCGATTATCGAGAATGCTCGGCGGGGCGTGGATATGGTGTTGGACGGTTTTCCGCGTAATGTGGATCAGGCGAAGTGGGTGGCGGAATATCTGGCGCGCGCGATCGAGGGCGTGATTTTACTGGATGTACCAAAGGATGTACTGATTGATAGAATGATGCTAAGGGGGCGTTCGGACGATGAGAGCCGGGAGGCGATTGAAAAGCGTTTTGCGGTGGTAGAGCAGAATATGCAGGCAGTTTGCACGATTTTAATGCAACAGGGCGTGCGAGTAGTGGCAGTGAGTGGCGAAGGCACAGTAGAAGAGGTGACGGCGCGTTTAGAAGGCGTGATCCAAGAATTAGCGTTAGAAACGGAATGGATTTTGGAAACTAAAGTGGGAAGATAGTAATGACGGATGAGGAAATTTTGCAGTCAGAAAAAGTAGTAGCAATGCGGGCAGGGGGGGAGATTTTAGGGGAATTGTTGAAAGATTTGCGGAGTTATGTACAGCCCGGGATGACTGGTAAAGAGGTGGACGCTTGGGTGCGGTCAGAGATTGGGCGTCGTGGTGCGGAAGTGGCTTATGATCGGCTGGAAGAGAAATTTCCAGGGGCGATTTGTATTTCGGTGAATGATGAGATTGTGCACGGTGTGCCAACGGATTATGTTTTTGAGGTGAGTGACAAAGTGAGTTTTGATTTAGACATCTTGTATCGAGGTTACTATACGGATGCAGGCTTTACGATGTTGGTGGGGGGTACAGGATCGCCGGCGGTGAAGCAGATGATTCAGACGACCGAAAGGGCACTACGAGCCGGAATTGATCAGGTGCGAGCAGGCGCCAAGACGGGGGATATTGGCTATGCGGTAGAAAAGGTGCTCCGAAAGGGTAAGCTGGGGGTTTTAGAGAATTATGTGGGACATGGAATTGGTAAAGAGATGCACACGAAGCCAGATGTGCCGAATTACGGACGGCGAGGTCATGGCTACACTTTGAAGGCTGGAGAGACAATTTGTATTGAGCCGATGGCGTGCCTGGGTAAGCCGGCTAATTACGTTGACCGCGAGAGTGGCTGGACGGTGAAGTTGAGAGATGGCAGCATTGGTTGTTATTGTGAGCATACAATTTTAGTGTTAAATGAAGGCTGTGAGGTATTGACAAGGGCTTGGTGGGAATAATGGTCTTGTTCCGCAACTCCAGATAGAGACAATAAAAAAGAATAGTGCTATGCTT
>CANOGH010000049.1 GCA_947565505.1 uncultured Candidatus Saccharibacteria bacterium
GTTTCTCTCTCCGCTATCTTTCCTCTCTGCCTCGTCCGTCTGGTAGGGGGAGGAGATAATCAACGCAATAGTAATAGCTAAAATTTGGTTTTACGCCTGATTATTATATTTCATATTATGATGTGTTTGGTGGAACAAGACACAAGAATGGCGATGTGCTTACCGACAAGGTTGACGGTCTCGAACCATTAATTTCGCCAGCTGACGGTAACGCTCAGATACTTAGCGATGCTATCAATACTACTGTCATTTAGGGCAGCAATATTTACATGGACAACCAAAAATCACCCTCCAGCTTTCATGAAGGGTGATAACTTTGATAGCTTTTGACTACATTTTAATTTCTGCATCAACGCCAGCCGGAAGCGATAAGCTCTGCAGGGCGTCAATTGTCTTGGCGGTAGCACCGGAAATATCAATCAAGCGCTTGTGGACTTTCATCTCAAAAGCTTCACCACCGGTTTTATAGACGTGTGGCGACTTCACAACGGTGAAAGTACTGCGTTTGGTTGGTAGAGGTACTGGACCAGAAACACTTGCACCAGTACGAATCGCAGTATCAACGATTTGCTTAGCGCTCTGATCAATCACGCGATGATCGTAAGCTTTAAGACGAATCCGGATCTTTAATCCTTCAGTTTTTTTGGCTTCAGCCATTTTATCCTTTCGAGTTTCATAACCTCAGATAACCTCTAGACGGGTCGCTCAATGAGTTTTTGAAACCTAATTATTATTTTTACTTGCATTTTGATTGTAGCATATTTTACAGTAAATAGCCAGACATTTTTCCGAAAATCTGTCATAATTTACGGATCAAGCCGTCAAAATGCGAGGCGGTAAACCTTGGTTTCCTCCTTATCCTTTCATTGTAGCACACTTTTCTATAAAAGTCAATGGTAAAAGTAATTTTTAGGCAAAATTGTCGAATGGTACGGCCTTATCTAAGGAATTGTCAATGGTTGTATTTTACTTCAGTACTTATGATCTTATAGAAACACGCCTAGGGTGTTTCACCGCTTAAACTGAAAAATCTCAGGAAGCTTATAAAATACCGCCCCGTGTAGGTACTTTTACCAAGATCGCCACGAAACCAGTGTGATCTTTAAAGAATCTAATCCTTGCGAGAATCTTGCGTTTTGGTGACTTTAACCGGGTGATCCTCAAGGGTGAATTTGCGGGTTAAATAGTTAAAAATCATCGTAATCACCGTTGCAATAACTTTGGCTAGCATATAATTAATACCTAGACGATCAATCAAGAGCCATAGCAATAACTCGGTGATACCAAGCCCAATCATATTGAGAATGAAGAACTCCGTAATCAGACGGCGGCGGGTTTTCCGCTTAGTGGTTTCAAAGACCCAGGCAGTATTAGCAAAGTACCCCGCAATTGTAGAAACAAGGAAAGAAAAAAGCTGCGCAATCAACGGATTAAGCTTGACAAATTGCACGAGCACAAAATAAATCAGCCAGTCAATCGCCGTACAGAGTACACCAACTACCGCAAACCGCGCAATCTGAATAAGGAGCTTCTGGTGCTTAGTGAGATGAAAAACTCGACAGCCCCAAATCACTAGCTGGTCAATCGGATTATGGTTCCTTGCTACTGGCCTCATAATGCGTCTATTATATAGCAGAAAAAGCGAAGAATCAACATCCCCAGAGTAAGCTCCGACAAATTATTATCGCAATCTGTTTTTCACTAATCGCGAGCATCAACCCGCCAAGACATCAGACTACGGTAACAAATGAGTTTTAGACATTTGTATATTTAGGCAATAACTGCCACAGTAGCTTGACTTTTATATGATGTTTTAGTATGATTTAAATTGGAAGTATCATTCAACTTCGCAGCTTAACAGGGATAGGTTTTACGCATTTAATACTCAAGCCGCGAAATGTAACGCGATATCTTCAAATACATCCAAAAGGGAGGAAGAGAAATGCCGAAATTTTTATTGATCGGTGGTACCGCCCCGGCATCGACCGGAGATTATTATAACATGATCGACAAAATCGTAAAGCAAAAACAGGGTGGCAATCACAGTTTGCGGATGGCGTTAGAGAGCTTAGAGTTCCACTGCATAGAGCAGCTGATCGAATCGCATGATATAGATGCGCTGTACCAAATCTATGCGGAAATTTTACAGAGTTACCGAGGTACGATTTGTGGCTATGCTCTGCTATCAAACACCATTAACGCTTTGCTGGGACAGCGACTATGCAAGGAATTTCCGGATTTGGAACTGGTAGGCATTAGTGATCCAACAGTGGCAAGAATCCAAAAAATGAGAGTGAGCCGCATTGCTTTTTTGGGAACCAGCGTCGCCGCAAATTCTCCGGAGTTACTGGAACCTTATGTTGAAGCCGGAATTGAGGTATTTTATCCAAATTACAACGATCAGAGTTGGCTGAACGATTTGATTTTTCAACGTTTGACTCCTGGATATCCACCAACAGCAGGAGAAGAATCACGGTTTTATGACTTAATTGAGAGTTTACAGGCCCACCACGATATTACCGGCTTTGTTTTAGGCTGCACGGAACTGAGAAAGATTTGCACCGAAGACGAGTATGCCGAGATGAAATATGATTTACATCTTCGGAAGACCAAAAGTTTGACAGAATTAGGCTATAATGCGCCAATTCGGTTTGATACGACCGCGATTCATAGCGAGGCGATTGTAGATCACTACTTGAAACATTTGACAAAACCAGTTTAAGGGTTAAACTGGTTCTAAAATACTGACACACGAAACAATTAATTAGTCGTAAAGCCTATCCCTGAACTCCCCACAACTGCAAATCGTTTGAATTTGCATAGGGGAGTTTTTTAAGCAGAATATTATACTGAGCAGTCTTAGCAGACGCGAAGTTTTTGGTGAAATTTCTTTCAACAATCGCTGGTTTCTTCTGCGCTAATTTGATAAAAATTCCCTCTTTACAATCTTGCTAAAATTAGATAGTATATACTATATAGAGTCTGGAGCTGGTTGATATTAGTGCTCTGACGTGATAATAATTAAAAGGAGATAGAATGGCAAATTTTGACCGTTCCAAGCCACATATCAACGTTGGTACGATGGGCCACGTCGATCACGGCAAAACTACACTTACTGCGGCAATTACAAACGTGCTTGCACGCAAGCTACCATCAGAAATTAACAAGGCTGTTGCTTACGACCAAATCGATAACGCACCAGAAGAGAAGGCTCGCGGTATTACCATCGCTACTTCTCACCAAGAGTACGAATCTGACAAGCGCCACTACGCTCACGTTGACATGCCAGGCCACGCCGACTACATTAAGAACATGATTACTGGTGCTGCCCAGGTCGATGGTGCTATTCTCGTTGTTGCGGCGAATGATGGTCCATTGCCACAAACTCGCGAGCACGTGCTCTTGGCTCACCAGGTGAATGTGCCTAAGATCATTGTTTTCTTAAACAAGATGGATCTTGCAGATCCTGATCTAGTTGAACTGGTTGAGATGGATGTGCGCGAACTCTTGAACAAGTATGGTTATGATGGTGACAATACTCCAATCATTAAAGGTTCTGCCGCTAAAGCTCTTGAAGGTGATGCTGATAACGAGCAGGCTATCATGGATCTCGTCAAGGCGATGGATGAATTCTTTGAAGTACCAGAACACGATCTTGACAAGCCATTCTTGATGCCAGTTGAAGACGTTTTCTCTATCAAGGGTCGTGGTACCGTGGCTACTGGTCGTATTGAGCAGGGTATCGTTAAGCTAAACGATGAAATTGAAATCGTTGGTTTGAAAGACACTCAGAAATCAGTTGTAACCGGTATTGAGGCCTTCCACAAGACTTTGGACGAAGGTCGTGCTGGTGACAACGCAGGTTTGTTGCTACGCGGTATTGAGCGTGACCAGATCGAGCGTGGTCAAGTAATTGCTGCTCCAGGCACAATTACTCCACACACTGAGTTTGAAGCTCAGGTTTACATCTTGAAGAAAGAGGAAGGTGGTCGCCACACTCCATTCTCCAAGGGTTACAAGCCACAGTTCTACTTCCGTACTACCGATGTTACTGGTGAAGTTGAATTGCCAGCTGATAAGGAAATCGTGATGCCAGGTGACACAGTTACCTTCAAGGTTAAGTTGCTTGCTCCAATCGCGATGAACAACAACGACCGCTTTGCTATCCGTGAAGGTGGCAAGACCGTCGGTTCTGGTGTGGTTACTTCTATTATTAAGTAATAATTACCGAGACTTTAAGTCCCCTTTCGTGGCTCACGGAGGGGACTTTTTATGGTCTGTGACTTTATTTTATAGTCCTATCACATTCCAATAGCTGCCCATTCAGAGTAATAAGCCTAATGAATTTTCGAGTCGATTTATGCCCCTATTTTTCCAGAGAGGAAGCTGCAAATGATTTTAGTTTCTCAACACCTAAAATTAAACATTTCAACAAAAAACAGTTTCCTTATTGACTATTTTACAAAAGTGTGCTATAATGGAAGGATAGGGTTATATGATGAAGCCAAAATCTTTACATAAACTCTAAAAATCGATTCTGAAAGGGGGATATCAGATGTATATCAAAAAATTAAGTCACTTAAATACCTGGCGGGCGCCGATTCATCCGTGGTGCCGCAGTCTTGAGTTTGCTAAGCAATATAGGCGATCAGTCAAGAAGCACCGCAAAAGTCTGACTACTATAGGTCAAAAAATGAAGAAATCTTACGGTTTTATTCTGGGTGGACCTTGTGGAGAAGATATTGACAGACTCATGAGAAGGAAGACGCGGGATAATTTGCTCAGTTTTCGGGTGAAAGGCTTTGTTTTTGATGCCGAACTCGAGACGATGATGCCAACAAATCTGCACTGCGCGAAGGTAGAGGTTCATGCCCAGAAAATCGCGCGTAAAGGTCCTAAAAATGGCAACGCAAGTCGCCTGATTTACTACTTGGATAGTAACCAAAACGCGTTGGCAGGCCCAAGATATGAAATCGTGGGTTATTTGACTCATGATGTTAATCCGGGAAAAGTCATCGAAGGCGAAGCCGCACTGTCGGGTTTTAGGAAACAGGAAATGGTAAGGCTCCACTATGATTCCCAGACGCGCATGGGGGTTATCATGCTGATCGAACAAGAGCCTCCGTTCCACGGGCATAAGGAGTTCGTTCCGTTAGATGAAAACCAGAAAATTATAGGTGATGAAGACACTTTACGTGCCGGTTCACTCTATTTCTTAATCGACCCAACGGACGATGTCGCCAGAAAACGGAACTTTATTAAAGCCGAATTAGCGAAACGAAAATCGGCTAATGTACATTAGCTTGGGGCCTACGGCCCCAAGACTTTTTAGTTGTTATCAGGCGTCACACTTAGCTATCGCACGTTTAGATATATTATGCTTTATTTTATACCAACAAGAAAATCCCCTGCACAAATCGGAGTGCGTGCAGGGGGCGAATATGACGGTCTAACAGGAAAACCGTAACCTGATAGTTACTCAAACCGACCGTACGCATCCGGTTTGCCGTGTTTTTAGGAAAGAGGAAAACAATGCCTTTTTAGCTCATGATCTTTTTAAGATTTCGTAAGCCCAGCATCCTGGACTACGTTCAAAAATATCTTTCCCTTGTCGGTTGTTTTCAGAAATACAAAAGCTAATGTTATCGATTTTTACCGACTAAATGTACTTTTCTCTTGACCTTGCCCCAAGCTACTATAAATAACATATAATATAACAAAGTTTGTAATAAAGTGCGTAACATGTGTAACAAATGTTTGGTTGTAGGGCGAGCTATCAAAATACTCACACTGAGGTAAATCGCTCCTATCTACCGAGGTGCTTATTATCATAATAAGCACACATAACTTTAAAAGTCAAGTGGACGAATCTCTTTTCGATCTGATCCACTCCCATAATCCTGTCTGTCTACAGACGATACAGAAACATTCTTATTATTCAAGCACAAGCGATAAACCTGTCAGGGTCTTCACAAGAATCTTGATGTATGGAGGTTAGCTTATTTTTTAGCCTTTTTGGTGTTCTCGATTTCGGAAATTTGATCGCGGAGCATCGCGGCACGTTCAAAATCGAGATTTGAAGCCGCAAGTTGCATCTGTGACTGCAATTCTTTAATCAGGCTCGGAATCTCTTCAGCTGGTATGCGTTTCAGATCCAGTTTATCTTCTTGCTTCTTCTCCGGGATAATCGCCCTCAGTCCTGCCCCGATCTCTTTTTTAACCGAGTGTGGCGTAATATTGTGTTCTAGATTATACTGCTGCTGAATTTCTCGACGGCGATTCGTCTCCGTAATAGCCTTTTCCATACTTTCGGTAATGTGATCCGCGTACATCACTACTTTTCCCTGTTCGTGACGCGCTGCGCGCCCAATGGTCTGAATCAGCGCACTTTCGCTTCTCAAAAAACCTTCCTTATCGGCATCCAAAATCGCCACCAGTGACACTTCTGGCAAATCCAAGCCTTCTCGAAGTAAATTAATTCCCACCAAAACATCATAAACCCCGGCTCGCAAATCTCGCAGAATATCACCACGTTCCAAGGTGTCAATATCAGAGTGGATGTAGGCCGTCTTCACGCCACGCTCCGTGAGGTGATCCGTCAGATCTTCAGCCATACGTTTAGTTAGGGTAGTCACTAAGGTGCGCTGATTTTTTGCAATACGCTGGTCAATTTCCTCCATCAAATCATCAATCTGCCCATCCTGCGGACGAACTTCAATTTCTGGGTCCAATAAGCCCGTGGGGCGAATCACCTGCTCGGCAGGTTTCGGTGAATTTTCCAGTTCATACTGGCCAGGGGTAGCAGACACGTAAATAGCGTTTTTGACATGTTGTTGAAACTCGGGAAAAGTCAATGGTCGGTTATCCAATGCGCTCGGCAACCTAAAACCATACTCCACTAGCGTGCTTTTGCGGGCATGGTCACCATTGTACATACCGCGAACTTGTGGTAATGTCATATGACTTTCGTCAACCATAATCAAGAAATCTTTTGGAAAGAAATCAATCAGAGTAGCTGGCGGCTGCCCCGCTTTACGACCGTCAAGATGACGAGAATAGTTTTCGATTCCCTTCACAAAACCAGTGTTTTTAAGCATTTCCAAATCATACTTGGTACGCTGGCTTAGACGTTGAGCTTCTAAAAATTTACCGTGTTTTTCAAAATATTTCAGCCTTTCATCAAATTCTTTCTGGATTTTCACAATGGCGCTTTCTAGCTCGTCTTTAGGGGTAGCGTAGTGGGTATTGGGGAAAATATGAATATAATCAGGCTTTTCGCGCGTCTCAGCCGTTAACGGGTCAATAACCCTTACTTCTTCTAGAGTGTCAAAAGCAAACTCAAAGCGATAGGCCCACTCGCCGCTCGCAGGGTAAAGATCGACCGTGTCACCCTTCACGCGGAAATTCCCTCGCTCAAAGGCTAAATCATTGCGATGATATTGCATTGCTACCAAATATCTAATGAAATTATGTTGACTTAGGCTCTCTTCAGACTGAGTTTCAGGATTGATTAAAGCCGCTTCTGACATGATAGTAGCCAAAATTTCCTCGTTCGGCACTTGCCAAAGACCATTCTTCTTCACTAATGGCAACGACATCTCTGTGTAATGGTCGGGAGAACCAATACCATAAATACAAGACACCGAAGCTACAACTATAGTATCAGGACGAGTCAGCAATGCAACTGTGGCAGCATGTCGCAGACGGTCAATTTCTTCGTTGATCGCCGAATCTTTTTCAATATAGGTGTCAGTACTAGCAATATAGGCTTCTGGCTGATAATAATCGAAATAGCTCACAAAATAATGCACCTCATTTTTAGGGAAAAATTCCCGAAATTCCGAATAGAGCTGAGCAGCCAAAGTTTTATTGTGCGCCAAAATTAAGGTGGGCCGTTGGTAGTTCTGAATAATATTCGCCATGGTGAAAGTTTTGCCCGAGCCGGTCACTCCTAGCAAAGTTTGCTCGCGAATTCCGGCCTTTAAACCGTCGGTCAGCTGTTTAATCGCCTTCGGTTGATCGCCAGTTGGCTGATATTTTGACATTAATTCAAATTTTGGCATAATTAGCTACATTGTATCACAGATGCGCGATATTTGCTATCTAGTGCGACAGCATCGTCTTATCAACCATAATAATCGTGATTTGACAAACTCGTCGCTCCGTCAATCATACTAAGTGAGAGCTTTAATTTCATTGCGTTATAATTGTCTGATATAGCCTCAAACATGCACCGAACCAAATTTACCGTTACTAATCATTCTCTTTTCCGAGGGTGAGCCAAATCTTGTGCCTCAGCATGAATTACGTCAGGAGAGCCCAAGCTTGTCTTATCATATAAATGGCTCTGTCTCAAATTATGTGATTACTCCGAACCGCTCGGATGAGTCCCAAGAAAATTCCTCCCCACCAAAATCTTAGCACTACTCTCTCAAAGTGCTTATACTATCATTGTAGCACAGATTATTAATTTTGTCAATAGATAGATCTCCACTTAACCCTCAAATGCAACATAACCGGGATAAAAAGTGTAGACTGGGG
>CANOGH010000050.1 GCA_947565505.1 uncultured Candidatus Saccharibacteria bacterium
CTCACGCCAGCCGAATACTATTCCGCTAACGTTGCATTTGAGGGTTGGATGTAGGCTGTGCGAAAATGGCTCAAATGTTGAGGGCCAATGGAGCCAGATTTGCATCTAGAGCAATATTAGTGACGTTGACGCTGGTTTCGTTATTAAGGATTCCGGTGAGTAGCGCCGTAGCTATTGGCGGGGACGTAGATGGCGAGCTACTCAGTAAAACCACTGCTGAGAGTCTCAGGACTTATAGACGAAATACTAATTCCTTCAGATTTACTGATTACACAGTAGATTATTATCTCGAAAAGTCTGAGAGTGGCACTAGTAAAATGCGAGTACGGGAAGAATTTGTCGCTGTTTTTCCTGAGTCTGACGTTAATCACGGCTTTAAGCGGATGATTCCGTTTACAAATCAAGACGGTAAGAACTTAACCACCAAGAGTGACCAGAAACTGGACATAAAGGTGACCCGAAATGGAGCGGACGAGCCGCATGAAGTGACGGTAGAAAACGATGCTTTTATTGTAACGATCGGTGATGCAAACTTCTATGTGCACGGTAAGCAAACTTATGTTTTAGAATATGAATTTGTGAATGTGATTACCGATTTTAATGACTACCAGGAGCTTTATTGGGATACCAATGGTACCAGCAGTCAGCAACGTTTTGATGAGGTAGTAGCCAGAGTGCATTTTGGTGACGACGTGTCGGAAAAATACGAGAATAAGTCTTGGTGTTACGTTGGTAAATATGGTGAGAATGGCGACGATCGTTGCGATATTCAGCAGATCAATGATGGAGTGGAATTCACTACTGAAAATTTGATTGCTGGCGAGAACCTGACTATTGATTTACAGTTCCAGCCTGGTAGTTTTGTGGTGCCAGAACCAAAATGGAATTATTTAGGTTTATTACTGGTAACAGGAGAAGTGGTATTATTCGGGATAATGATTTGGCTGGTGCTCAGAGCAAAGGCTAAGATCCAGGACAAATACCGCTTTTATAAAGAGTACTTCATTAAACCAGAATACACGGCTCCACATGAAGTTACTGTGGCTGAGGCGGACGCAAATTATCCTGCTAGTTTGAGTGGTAAAACTAATGTGGCGACATTGTTGGAGCTTGCGGTGAATCATAAGATTGAGATTATTGACGCTACCCCAGAAGGGAAGCGAAGTAAAAAGTGGCGTATCCAGATCAATACTCTAGAGCTTGAGCCGAACCAGCGCAAGGTTTTAGAAATTGTAGCGGGATCGAGAAGACTTGAAGTTGGACAGAAGATCGATATTAAGCGTAGAAGCAATACTTCGTTGCTCACAAGATTGCAGGCGGAACTGATCGAAGGAATCCAGAATAGCCTTAAAGCTAAGGGTTATACGATAGCCGATTCGAAGGGCAAAACCACTCGAAGCGATATTGTGTTAATCTTGGGGATTGTCGGTGGTATTGGTTGCTTTGTACTTAATATGATTATCATGCAGGAATTAGGCAATCGTACCTGGAAGCCATTATACGGCGGGAATATTCCGAGTATCATCGGTTGCATACTTGCGTTTGGGATCTTCGTGGGCGGCTTTGCTAGCACCGTTTGGTTGAGAAAATATGAAAGTCATACAAAGAAAGGTCTGGAATTGGCACGGTATCTTGACGGGCTTAAACTTTATATCAAGATGGCGGAAGAGGAGCGTCTACAGGTTTTGCAGAGTGTTGAAGGTGCCGATACTAGCCATCAGGGCGTAGTGAAGCTGTATGAGAAATTATTACCTTATGCTGTAATCTTCGGTCTGGAAAAAAGTTGGCTGAAAGAATTGGGGAAATATTATGAGTATAATGATGTGGCACGCCCAGACTGGTATGTCACCATGGGGGCATTTACTGCGGCTAACTTTATCAGTGACTTGAATAGTATTAGTACTACTAGCGCCCGCAGCTTTTACGGTAGTACTGGTACTAGCTCTTCTGGATTTTCTGGAGGTGGTGGCGGTGGATTCTCCGGCGGAGGTGGTGGCGGTGGCGGCACCAGCGGCTGGTAAAAGGCTATGTTTGCTTAAAATAAGAAAATTTGTTATTCTAGAAAACGGAAGTTGAGCAAGGGGCACACATTAGAAACTTAAAAAACTGGATGCAAAAGCACATGATGCGCAATTAAAGGAGGGAATATAATGCGTTTGTCAAAAACTATAGGCCGAAAGTGGGTAATCTTAGCTATGGTGGCTCTGATCCTGACGGTATTTTCGGTGGGATTATTGCGTTTACGATACGAAAAAACCATGGCTCTGCGCACTAAAGAAAGTTTACTGCATCTAAAGATCTTTTCGGAACAGACCTACCATCTGGAGGCAATGGAAGATTATTCAACGATAACGTATAATGGTGGTTTTCGCTACAGTCATCCAACCCAGAAGCAGCTCAAACAGCTTTTTTCGCAGGTCACAGTGAAGGACACTTCTGTTGTACTTTATGACTGGGAAGGTGAAAAATTCTATTTGCCTGAAGAGCAAATTGTATTGCAGCCAAACCATACTTACTATGTACTGGTAAACTATCACCTGAAGAAAAAAGCGGATACAATGATTTTTCAAAGTCAACATCCGCGCAAAATCGACGCCAATCAAGATACGGCGCTGAAAGTCGCACTATTTAACCCAGACAACTGCCTGCTAGAAGATCGTCAGATCCATGCGGTTAATCCGCTCTTCGAAGATCAGCTAGAGTTAACTTCGACTAAACCACTTGTATTGGATTTTACGCGAACTTTTCGTACACTGAAAAATGGCTCTCTGGAATATGTGCCGAAAAAGTATTCGGCGACAGATTTAGCGAAACTCACTCAACTCTCATGGACTAATACTGTGGTACCGGCAAATTCTGGTCATAATTTTTTGATGTTTGATTTTCACACTGTTCTGGTCTCGGCTGAATCCGGAAATAGTTGATCGAAAGCACGCATCGCCCAAGACTTCAGTAACAATTGAATATCTCTACTATCCAGTAATTTAGTTCTATTGCTGCTCCAGCCAGGTCTCATTCTTCGCCGCTCGCTACTAGAGCATCAACATCTAACAAGGTCCTGCCTACGGGCAGGATTGTTTTAATAAAGACTGATTGAGATACTAAAATTTGCCCAAATTGACTCTTAATTTGCTCATGAAGGTTTTATGTATATTTTTTACCAAAAATATTATTTGAATATAAAGAGCTTTTGCATGCGGTATAGCTAATTGAGGATTGACGATCACTGCTCGCAAGGTAGCATTTGTTAATTCATTAACGAACAATGCTAGTGATATTAAAGTTTTTTGGCGTTTCTACTCACAAGAGAGAATTTTGTGTTACAATGAAAATATGTTAGATATAAATTTCATTCGTCAAAATCAAGAGTTAGTAGAAAAGTCCACCCGCGAGAAGGGTTATCAGGTTAATATTTCAGAATTATTGTCGCTTGATGATGAGCGCCGTAGCATTTTACAGATCGTCGATAGTTTACGCCAGGAGCGCAATGAGGTTTCTAACCAAATGAAGGGCGGCAAACCCAGCGCAGAACTGATCGCTAAGGGCAAAGAGATTAAGGAAAAGCTAGCCGAGGTGGAGCCGAAGCTCGCAGCAATTGAAACTGAACTCAATGATCGGTTGAGGCAAGTTCCGAATATTATTTTTGATGATGTTCCGCTAGGCGGAGAAGAAAATAATCTGGAAATTAAAGTTTGGGGAGATAAAAAAACTACCGGTGTTGACCATTTAGATTATGCTGTCTCACGAGACTGGGTAGATTTCGAGCGTGGAGCGAAAGTCGCTGGAGCTAAGTTCTATTACACGAAGGGTGATTTAGCATTGCTGGAGAATGCACTTTTGCAATTCGGGATTAGTAAGGTGGTAGAACACGGCTTTACTTTAATGATGGTGCCGGATTTGGTGTCCAGTCGAGTTTTAGAGGGCTGCGGCTTTAATCCACGTACCAGCGAACAAAGCGATGAGTATTTCGTTGAAGGTGAAGATCTAGCTATGATTGCTACCGCCGAAATGCCTCTCACTGGCTATCATATGGACGAAATTATTGACGAGAAGGATTTGCCACTCTGCTATGCTGGGTATAGTGCTTGCTTCAGAAAGGAGGCTGGCACCTATGGTAAACACACACGTGGTCTATTCCGTGTACATCAATTCAATAAACTAGAGATGTATGTCTTTTGTCTGCCAGAAAAATCTAAAGAAATGCACGAAAAGATTCTTGCCATTGAAGAAGAAATCTTACAAGAACTGGGCGTGTCGTATCATATTATCAGTAACGCAGCGGGTGATCTCGGCGCTCCAGCAGCCAAGAAGTACGACATTGAGTATTGGAGTCCAATTGATCAGAAATATCGTGAAATCACTAGCTGTTCTAACTGTACTGATTTTCAGGCTAGGAGTCTCAATATTCGAGTGCGCAGAACAGATGGTCGAGTGGAGGTATTACATACCCTGAACGGCACGGCAATTCCGTTTGCCCGGATGATGGTGGTGATTCTAGAAAACTTTGCTGAAAAAGATGGCAAACTCAAGGTGCCAGAAGTTTTGAGAGCATATTTAGGCGGTCGCAGCGAAATTTAAGGGGAATTAGTAGTGGGAGGACTTGGTAACGGTAGGCCAGAACATAAAAAAAAGGGTAATAATATACCCCATCCTTCTATTGTATCACAGAATCCTAAAAAAGTCAATACAAGTAATGCTAAATTGCAAGAAAGTGCTGGCGAAATCGAGTTGATCGGGCAAAAAAGCGAAAAACCTCTTGACAAGGGGCGAGAAATTGTTCCAAAAACCAAATCCAAGAAGAAAAAACGCTTTAAATCGGTCGTATCAATGGCAAATGCTAAGTTACCGATTCGATTAGCTGCAGTGGTTTTGGCAAGTTCAACTCTAATTTCGGCGCTACTCGGGATCTTTCGTGACCGTTTGTTGAATTCGTATTACCTTGATACTTATCCTACGGGGATTGATGCTTACACTGCTGCATTTACGATTCCAGATTTCATGTTTTATATATTAACTTCTGGCGCTCTGGCGGTAAGTTTTATTCCGGTTTTTAATCAACGCTTAATGGCAGGCAACAAAAAATCTGCTTGGCAGCTTAGCTCAAGTTTGCTTAATCTCATGGCGCTAATTACGCTGGCGGGATCGATTTTAATCATGATTTTTGCCGACCCCTTGGTGCGTTACGTAGTCGGTCCAGGTCTAGATGAGGCGGGTATGATTTTAGCAATTAATATGATGCGTGTCATTGCCATTAATCCGTTCTTATTTTCAATTTCAACAATTTTGTCAAGCATCCAGCAGGCATTGGGAAGATTTGTCTTTTATGCGTTAGCTCCCGCTCTCTATAATGTAGGAATTTTGATCGGTATTACTTGGTTTACCGGTGGTATCAATCTATTTGGTTGGCAACTATTTGAGGGCGGTATTATGGGTGTAGCGATTGGCGTGGTGTTTGGCGCGGTGCTACAACTGATCGTGAGTCTGATTGGCTTGTTTGGGCTGGGCTTTGATTATGAATTTAAAATTCACTGGAAGAGTCAGGGCTTTCGTTCGGTACTCAAGTTATTGCCGGCCAGATCACTTGACCAGGGAATTGATTATGTTAATACTATTGTGAATACTAATCTGTCTTCTCGTATGGGTGCTGGCGCCTTGCGTAGTTATCAGCAGGCTTCTAGTTTATCGCAAATGCCGGTTAATTTGATCGGCGTGGCGATTTCGACTGCCTTTTTTCCTAAAATGACCGAGGAGACCGGCGAAGGAAAGGAAGAGGCTTTTCGTGAAACATTTCGTACGGCGCTCAGTACTATTATTTGGATTGCGGCACCTGTGGCTATCATTGCACTTTTTGCGCGTGGTTATGTGGTGAGCTTTATTAAGAATGGTGGCGACCCGCTGATCGCTTCAATTCTAGCCACTTTGGTGATTTCGATTTTTGCTAGCTCAATTTTTCAAATAATTACCCGAGGGTTTTATGCACACCAAGATACTAAGACGCCATTTATCGTATCGGTAATTGTGGTTGGATTGTCGACTGGGCTCGCCATCATATTCTCCATTATTGGTCTAGGGCCCGAAGGCTTAGGCTTAGCTCAATCTTTAAGTAGTCTCGGGGAGGTTGTTTTACTACTCGCAATTCTACAAAAGCGTTCCACCACCAAGCTGCTTGACCCGAAATTCTGGCTCAATTTTCGTCGCACCGTCTACGCTACCTTGATTACGGGCTGCGTAGCTTATTCATTAACGAAGTTCTTCCCACTTATGGCGACAGATGACTCTTTCTTTATTATTTTTCCTAAATTCAGCCTCATTACGGTGTTGTCACTGATTGCTTACGTCGTGGCGGGATACTTTCTTGAGATTGAACAGGTTAAGCCAATTGTAAGGCGGATTCGGCAAATTCTCTACAAGAATATAAAGTAGCGCGTCTGCGTGAATCAATCTATCTAGTACTAAAAAGTAGTAAAGTCAAGTCTAGCCAAGCCGCTCGAGCTCACGTATAATGGAGCTATGGAAGTTTGGCAAGCGATTATTTTGGGTATTGTTCAGGGTGCAACCGAGTTTATTCCGGTTTCATCTTCAGGGCATTTGGAACTGGCGCGCCAGATTATGGGTTTTCAGGGTGAGAATTTTCACCTGTTTATGGAATTTATTAATCTCGGGACCTTACTGGCCCTACTGATCTATTTTCGTCATCGTATCTTGAGGATTTTGCGTAATGTATTTCAAGAGAAGAATTATAAATTAGCGATCAATATCGTGATTACTTGCATTCCTGCTGGGTTAGCTGGTGTGTTACTGTCAGATGTAATTGAAAATAATGGTTTTTTCTCGAGTCTGTACACAATTGCTGGGGCAATGGCTTTGGTTGGTCTTGTGATGATCTTTATCGACAAAATACCTCACATGCGCGCAGTGAAAAATGAGGATCATTTGGATCCAAAAAAGGCTTTGTTTATTGGCTTAATACAGATGTTGGCTCTGATTCCGGGCACATCCCGTTCTGGCACCACGATTGTTGCTGGCCGCATTGCAGGTATGGATTCTGAAAGCTCGGCAGAGTACTCCTTCTTGGTTTCAATTCCTATTATGTGTGGTGTCTGCCTAAAAATGTTCCTTTCAGAAAGTAGCCGAGCCTATTTTGGTGCCAATTTTGGTATTCTCATGCTGGGCAACGTTGTCGCTTTCCTTGTGGGGCTTTTTGCGCTAAAATTTGTGCTTGATTATCTCAAAAAGCCCCACACGCTGCAGAGTTTCGGCCGTTACCGAGTGATTCTTTCTTCGGTGGTTATTGGCGTATTGCTGATTATGGCATAGCGGGCGGAGAATTATGGAGACAAGGCATGAAAATAGGAGCGTGTCTTGCGACTATGCCCCTAAAATTGTAAAAAGTACTCTGTGTCTACGCTTGTTGGATTGGCGTGATATTGGAGAATAAAATAGACTCAAGCTGATTTTTATAATCAGGTTGCTTTAATCTATCCAACATCTCGTCAAACTCTTGATGAATACGATTGCGAGAGCAACGATTGGACTTGGCCATGCAACTGAACGAAAGGTGGTCGCGAAAATAGCCGTATAAAATTGTTTGCTGAAGGTTAGGTAACTCGCCAAACAGATTTATTAACTCCTGCATGTCTGACTCGGTGAGCGGGGTTTTTAGCTTTGCGAGAAAAACCCTAAAATGAGGTTCGCTGACAAGCAAAGTGCTAACGCTCTTATTGTAATAGATGTGGACGCATAAATGATAGATCCAGTACTGTTCGACTGAGCAACAATCATTGTAACGTGCACCTAAAAGTTCGATCGCACGTTTGCCAATTCCCTGAAAATCGGTTAAACAGCCAGAATAACCAATATCATAAAGTTTCTTTAGTTCTACCTCAGAAATATCGGCAATTAATTTTATTTTATGAATTGCGAATTCCAAGTTCATAACACACCTCCTGAGTAAAATTGGATTGATAAGGTACTTCAAATATTATAAATCAACGCTGTAAAAATGTCAATTTTTTCGCATTATCCAAAAACTAAATATTACCAAACGATTCCTGTTGTCGAATAAAAAGTGCAGACTAGGGGTGAATCACCAGGCTAGAACCTTTTGTTCCGGCGGTAACTTCTGATAATCTTATAGTATTTGGCATTTAGTATTTGTCGTAAAGAGACATTTTTAGGTCTTCTAGAAATGTTGATGAAGCAACAATTTCCATTAGTTCTTTGCGTGTAAGAGGTATATTCTTGATCTATATTCTATCATGTCTAGATCTTTAATCAAAAATCTTCAGGCTTACTAATTTTTTCTTAAAAATCTTATGATTTTCTTGGAATTCGCTATAAAAATGGACATTTTGGGGAAAAGTGTCCAAATTTGGACAGAAGCACCAAAAGTGTCCAAGTTTTGACAAAAATACAACAATATTGC
>CANOGH010000051.1 GCA_947565505.1 uncultured Candidatus Saccharibacteria bacterium
GATCATGTGCACTTTTTAAAGTAAAATTTTCAGTTTGAAATTTCATGATAACTCCGTTTTCTTTTAGTTTATCAAAAATCCTAGTCTTTGACTAGAAATTCAAATATTACTAAGAGCCCGCAATCAGCGTTTTGTGCGCGCTTTACTATACGAGTAACTAAAGCATTCATCATTTATCCACCATCTGGCGTCCAGGCAGTGAAAATATTAACGTTATTACCCTTTTGATGAGTAATTATGCCGAGATGATCGAAAAATCCGTAGGGGCTGGATTTTTTCAAAATGGTATGTTAGAATGAAAGTATGCCCGAGTGGTGAAATTGGTATACACGTATGCCTTAGGAGCATATGTCGCAAGACGTGCTGGTTCAAGTCCAGTCTCGGGCACCAGAGGAGACAAAGATGGCTCATTTGAGTCATTTTTTGGTGGTAAACAAGAGTAAAGTGGGCTTAAATTGTGCGTTCCAACTTTTTCAAACTCCCCTGTGCTTAGATTGACCTTGATTCCGTGAGGGAAAATCATCTGTTGCAACGGTTGTCGCACTTCAAGGGATGCCCCCTGTCAGATTTCGGCAGGGTTCTCCATTAGGCTGATGAGCCTATTGATTTTGTTCTCACTCAGAGTCTTTTGCTCTTGAGCAGCAGCGATTTCATCCTGTAATTGCTGCCTATCTTGCTCCAGGAGCGTCATATATCGCTTGTGGTCGGCTTGAGTACGTTCTCCTCGCATTACCGCCTTGAACGATTCATCGTCCTGTTCCTGCAATTTGGCGAGTTGCTCGGTTTTTTCTGTAACCTCTTGCTCTGCCTTTTCTACGCTGTGTTTCATAGCCCTTGTCAGAGCAATGGCGAAAGCCTTGAGCAGACTTTTGACGGGTGTGATGTCTAGGAGTAGGCTAACTAACTTCTCGTGCATCACTTCTGGCATTATCGAGCCAGCACCAGAGCACTCAGAGCAATGGTAGCGAGGACTTGTCGCGGTCTGGGATACTTCGCAGCGTTTTCACAATGTCCACCAACGGATGGCTAATGTCCTCTTTTTTATCCATCTTTTTGCTCCCTTACTTTTATCTAATTATACCATATTTCACCCCTATTAGACAAGAAAAGCCCTCGCCAGTTTCCCAGCGAGGGTTCGTACTCGAACATCAGAGTGCCCACGATACGAGGTCATCCCAGAGTTCATCGAGGTCGTAGAGTTCGCCTTTTTTGACAGGTTTTTTCGTCATCACTTTGGCAATTTCCAGCACATCGTGTGCCAGTTCATCAAAGCCCACAGTCCGACAATGTAAATCGCCAATTCTCCAATCACAAGGTAAGTCGGTCTTATCGAGCGTAGCAGATGAACTGACCCCAATGTTTTTACCTGTTGCCTCGATAATCCGTCTTTGTATTACTTTGGATGTTTCACTGGGCAGGCTTTTCCCCTTATAGAAGTTCTCGTAGAGGGTTAGGCTGCCAGGCGTAGTTATCGCCAGTTTTACCGCTTCATCAATGAACTTCTTCACCTTAAAACGGAAATTACAGCCACGGAAGATGGGGATGAGATTGGCCGCATCGTAGAGTGATGCCATTTGCCGTTTCGATAGACCAGATGTGCCACTGATGAGTGGCTTATTCGTGCGAATAGCCAGTTCCAATACTTTGTCGAACACATCGGGATGCGAAAAATCGATAATAGCATCGATTTCGGCTTGCTTTGTCAACTCAACCAGACCGTATAGCCCAAACATACCAGTCTCATACTTAGCCCAGTTCACACCCTCAAACTTCTCACCATTGATGTCAATAATGCCACTCATATCTCTGCGAGACAGCCCCATCACAATATCCGCATCAGTCATATCTTGAGCCGCTTTGACCGCTTCGAATCCAACTCTACCAGTCAAACCGCTCCAGAGAATCCTTGTAGTTTCCATCTTACCCCTCCTTTTCTTCTTCAACCACAATGAAATAGTCCAGACCATCAGCAGTTGGATTGCTTTGCTCAATGGCAAAGACTCGCTTGTTGAACTCAACTTTCTCCAGGCTGGACATCAACGGTCTGATAGGCTCTTTTTCCGCTTTGGCATAGATCATACTGTGCTCCTGGATATACTTCACCAAAGTCGGCGTAGGAGCAGCGTTGGTGCTGGTTGCGATACCAGGCAAGCTACTTATCGTCTTGTTCACGACCTCATCTTTTAATTCGCAGTCAGCACCAAAAATTATGATGCCGACTGGCTGAGCCATCTCCTCCTTGATTTTGTCGAAGATTCGCTCAGGTGCGCTTACCCTTCGGACTTCCCATTTTTTATTCATATTTGACCCTCCTATTATAGATTTTTTGGAAAAAATAGGTACTATGTTCCATTGTAGCACAGATTATTAATTTTGTCAATAGTAACAGAGGTCAGACTGGTGCGGTCATCTCAAACGGCATATTCCCAGGCGACTGATAGTTCACTGATGGCCGGTTCAGCCTCCTAGTATAACTTCGGTATCCACTTCGGACAAGTTGCTCGGCATACTTCCATCGTAGGTCGGTAGCCTCCACTACGGCTTTAGGTTCGCCTATGTCGAGGTGGGGGTATTAGTTTCGCTCAAACCTAGAAAAAATAAAAACACACAGGCATAAATGTATGGTATTATAGAGGTAGAAGGGTAGAGCACCGATGTAAAGTCGAACCTATCACAACTTAATAACTCCCGTCATCGTGTCGTTCAGCAGCATTTGCTTGAATCTCACGGAGATTGTTCCACGCTGCAGCGTTGGTCGGTATCGCTAGGCTCCTCCTGCTCCTCATCACTAGATTTGGACTTGCTAGGCTTCCTGTGTCGCCCTCCCCTTGCTTGGTGTTGAGAGCATCCCTCCCTCCTGGTTCGTCCTTGCATCCGCTCCTGCTCGTCAGCATACAGAATACCAATTCCACGGGAGTAGGAGATGTGTTTTGTAAGTGTTGATTTCTCTAGTAGGCTTTGCCGGCGTAATAACTCCTTATAGAGTGCGTTCCAATTCGACAAGGTCAGGTGCACCAAGATATTTCCCAAGCTTTTGGTTGAGGAATATCTTGATATTTTTAGTTACTGAGTTTGTGTCATGCGGCGCGACTCGCATGCCTTATTCATTTTTAAGCTAAATTACTGTCTGCTCCGTCAGAATGCAGGAAACATATCTGGTAACAGTAGGTTCTAGTGGCATCTAATTTCCACATCATATTTTCCGGTAAATCGCTATTCCGGCCGCTGCATATTGTTTAGATTTGAGCAATATGCAGCTTGGTATTTCTGGTGTGCTTTGCAACCGTCTGATAGGGTAAGATAATGCCAAAATGCCATCTTTTTGCAATAAAGCAGCGATCTTCGCAAGCGTCACTTCCTCGAAAGCATCGTAGGGCGGATCAGCGATAATAAGGTCAAACGAAGCTTGAGGGGTATTTTTTAAATAATGTGAAACTTTTACTTGATGAACTAGGATGTTCATGCTAGAATCTAGTAAATTATTATCATCCGTCATCTCTTTTTGGAAATGCTTTTTAATCGTGGTAACATTATTTTTAATTATCGCTGTAGCTTTAGCGTCATTCTCCACAAATTCAACTTTCAAGGCACCAAGGCTGAGAGCTTCTAAGCCCAAAGCCCCCGATCCAGCATATAGATCTAACACTTTTGCGTGCAATAAATATGGCATCAACATATTAAATAGGGCCAGCTTTTCTCTTGCGCCCATGGGATGAGTCTTGGAACTAGCAGGTGATTGCAGCTTTATACCTTTATGAATGCCGGACTGGATTCTGAGCTCGCCAAACTGTTTTTTAGATTTACCATTTTGATGCCTTCTTAATCCAGCACGATTATTATCTTGAAAATATCCCATGACGTCTTACCTCCCCGATGATTCTAACTCCGCTCCAGAACACGACTTTTCTACTATACCCACCTGACGTAACGCTGCGTACCAGCTAAGAATAATCTGCTTAACAATCAGGGGCAGTAAGTAGTCTCTAATCTCACGTTCTACGCGAGGAGTCCAGCCGATTAAACAAAACTCATCGTAAAGTTGATGCGAAAAAACTTCTTGCACCGCGCTAGAAATCACCTGGTCATAGTCCTCAAACTGAAGATCAGCTTCCGCTACGACAGGCTCAAGTTTTTGGATCGGCATGGTGGCGACCATCCGGGCGATTCGATATTCAAAAGCCAAGTGTTTATTCATATGCCCGCCCGCCCCATAATATTTCCAATTATTTTTTAGAGTTTCTTTGGCGGAATTTCCGTGCATAATACCCTTAATAGGTTCACCAAAAAATTTGACGAATTCTTTGTTGGTCATCAAATCTTCTTTAATGTCTGACAGTGGAAAATGGTGTGCCGGCGTCAAACTATCAGCAATGAAATGAGCTAACCATGCCGCTTCAAAAGCCGCTCGAAAATTATTGCAATCCCGCAATGCGATTGCTAGATTATGCTGGTAATTTTTAATTTGTGTCAACATTTTCCCATCATCGTGATCAGGAATCCAGAAATGGGTCGGCTCGTCCGTCTCAGGACTTTTCCGTTTTAAGCCGTCTGGACCCCGCGCGCCCTCAAAGTAGAGAATTGCCGACTCGCTAGGAAAATAACTGGACGACAAGTCCAAAATTGGTTGCAAAACCCGTCGCGCCGCTTTGTCCAGTTGTTGATGTGTGCCCACAATCCTGCCAGACAGTTTGGAATTTTTGATGATTGCGGTAGTAGCATACATAATAATTCTCTTTGATGAGCTCCTTCAAGGAGCTATCTGGTTAACATTTAGTGTTGTCTACATTATAAACGATTTAGTCGTTTTGATTAAGCCCCTAAAATGACGATCTGGAGATTTTTAAAGTTAATTTAAGGTAGTGAGTTGTTGATATTTTTGAATTCTCTGGCTGAGCTCTGGAAAGCACTCCAAATTCTCAGGCGTACGCGCAAACTCACTAGCATGATGGCTAGCCTGGGCAATCATTACAGAATCATTCAAATTGGCAATTTCGAGATTTAGTGCGCCGTGTTGCAAAGAACCATAGATTTCTCCGGGACCACGGATTTTCAGGTCAACTTCCGCCAAATAAAAGCCATCGGTAGATTTTTCTAATTCTTGAAGACGCTTACTGGGCTTATCTTCGCCCGGAATCAGCAGAAAGCAATAGGCTGGTTGATCGCCTCGACCGACTCGTCCACGCAGCTGATGTAGCTGAGCCAAACCATAATCATCAGCATCTTGGATAACAATCAGGTTAGCATTGGGTACGTTTACTCCAACCTCCACAACGGTCGTGGAGACCAAAATTTCAATCTTGCCCGCAGCAAAATCTGCCATCACCTGATCTTTTTCTTCGACCGGCATTTTGCCGTAGAGTACACCAACTTTTGCCTCTTTAAAGACGCTTGCTACCTTTTTAGCTTGTTTTTTTACAGAGGTAGCGGAACTGGTCGGAGTATCTTCTACTAATCGACAGATCCAGTAGATCTGTTGGCCTTTTTGCAATAATTCCCTGATTTTAGGATAAAGCTGGTCTCTTTGAGAAGTTTCTTGAATAATTTTAGTCGTAATTGGTTGACGACCAGCTGGTAACTCGTCAATGATTGAGCAATCTAAATCGCCGAAAATCGTTAATTGCAAGGAGCGCGGAATTGGTGTGGCAGTCATAGAAAGTAAGTGCGGTGCGGTGCCAGCAGGAGATTTCAACATCAGTTTCTGCCGTTGATTCACTCCAAAACGGTGTTGTTCGTCAATAATACAAAGCCCCAATTCCCGAAAAACTGTATCATCCGTGATCAACGCGTGCGTCCCAACAATCACATCAATTTCTCCAGATTTCAAGGCTTGTTTGACTAGCTTTTTATTAGGGGTGGCGCCAGTTAACAGTGCAATGCGCGGAAATCGAAAAGTACGATGTTTTTGATTGGTAGCTGTGGCGATTTTGCTTTCAGAGGTCCCTAGCTGTGCCTCTGAAAGATTTTTGCCGTGCACCTTGGTATCAACCAGCATTGAACGATTAAGGCCCTTAGAAGCTAAAATTCGCTGTTTGAGCTCGGCAAAAATCTTGCCCAAACTATCAAAGTGCTGCATTGCTAAAATCGCCGTCGGCGCCAAGATCGCCGTCTGCGCTCCATTCTGGGCGGCCTGCGCTGCAGCAATAGCGGCAACAACGGTCTTCCCGGACCCAACGTCGCCCTGCAAAAGACGATTCATTGGCTGTTCATGCTCCAAATCCTGCAAAATTTCCCAAGTAGCCTTGCGCTGAGCGCCGGTTAAGCGAAAAGGTAGGTTCTCTACCAAAATTTTAGTGTGCGATGCACTAAACCTTAGTGGTAAGCTCCGTAACTTCTGATTCTCATTTTGGTTGAGCTTGGCTGCCAAAATAAGCTCAAACAACTCCTCATATGATAAGTATTTACGCCCCCGCATTACATCATCCTGCGAATCTGGAAAATGTACGTTAAATAAAGCTTCCGCCCGAGCTCCAGCCTGAACAAAGTCAGGAGCATCCTCTGTAATTGGTAATAAATCGGGGATTTGCGCAAAATCGGAACGCAAGGAGTTGAACATTTTGTGAAAATTTTGCGATTTTACACTATTTTTAACCGAATAAATTGGTTGAAATGATTGATTATCGTTCGTCCGCGCCTCTACATCTTGAACCAAGGTGGCGCTGGGCGACATTAATGCATACCGACCGTTCTTCAATTCGTAGTTACCGGTAAAATAGTATTCTCGCTCATCGGAAAATTGCTTCGCTCGGTAAGGCTGATTAAACCACATCGTACGTATAGCGCCAGTTTCATCGCGAATCACTCCCTCCGTGATGGTTAGACCCCGTTTTTTGGTCCGAATAATCTTCAAATCGCTAATTTTCCCTTTCACCACGATTTTTCCCGGAGTCAAATCACTAATATGCGTAGCGGCCTGAAAGTTTTCGTAAGTTCTTGGCAAATAGTATAGTAGATCGCCGACTGTACAGATATTCACTTTAGCAAAAATCTCCGCAGTTTTAGGACCCACTCCTTTGACTTTTTCTACCGGCGCATTCATGTCCATATGCTTATTTTAGCACAAAATTTAGCACTAGCGAGATTTTACTCCATAGCCACCCACAACATCAAGATCAAAGAAGAAGCGGGTCTTACCTCTTATTAATCCGTAATCGTATAGCCTAAAAAACAGCAATGCGACTCCTACGACAATAATAATAGAGATCAGACTATTCATTTGTCCAGTTCAAGTATTCTAAACTAAAAAAGAATCCCGGACGATGTAGCATGTCCGGGGGGTTAGCTATTTACAATAATGGTTGCAAAGTCTTACGACGAGCCCATAAAGTCTCTAATGGTAATTTCAACATTTTTTGTAAAATTTATGCGAGAGCCATTTGTCGCCGTAGACATATGGCTCAGTTTACGAGTTACTGTTGCTGATGCTTTGGCCCGGTCTTTCATATTTGAGGTGTAGAGCATATCGTTTTTATGGAATGTTATGATTCAAAAAATTATTATACTAAACATCAGCAAGATTGCAACGCACTAGGTAATAGCTAAGATTGAAAGTTACGAGTGCAGCTCGCGGCGGGGATCTTCTGTCAATTGCTATGCGCCAACTTCTGGCACCGCTCAATAACGAAGAGTTGAGATTGGGGGATACTATTCGTCACCGTAAGCTACGCTCTAGATTGTACCACACAGCCTGAAAGATTACAAGAGTGATTTTTTCATTTATTTATAGTAGAATGAGATTATTATGTTTGTCGATACAGCTAAAGTGCGAGTCCAGGCGGGGAAAGGTGGGGATGGAGCGGTTTCGTTCCGTCACGAGATATATATCCCTAAGGGTGGTCCAGATGGCGGCGATGGCGGCAAGGGTGGGTCGGTTGTTTTTCGCGCTGACAAAGATACTAATACTTTGTTAGACTTTCGGTATAACCCAGAGCTGAAGGCAGAGAACGGCAAGAATGGTGCAGGGCAACGCAGTGCTGGTCGAAGCGGCAAAGATTTGATTGTGGAGGTTCCAATTGGTACAATCGTACGAAAGGACGGGGCAGTGATCGCCGATCTAAAGCAAGACCGCCAGGAAGCAATCATTGCTCAAGGTGGTGATGGTGGTTTTGGTAATGCCCACTTTAAGTCTTCAATTAGACAAACTCCACGCATTGCTGAAGTAGGAGAGCCCGGAGAAGCTTTTGAAGCAGAATTAGAATTACGTCTGATTGGTGACGTTGGTCTAGTGGGGTTACCGAATGCTGGT
>CANOGH010000052.1 GCA_947565505.1 uncultured Candidatus Saccharibacteria bacterium
ATCACTATATAGTAAAAATCACTAAATATACAATCATGAGCGTTTTGGGAGATTTCTTAGGCTAGTTGATCGTCTTTGACGGTAAAAGGAAACGTCTCGCGTTTTGGATGACCATTTTTACTTTTTAAACAGCTTCGCTTATGTTTTTATGTTTTAATCTGATTGGGTTGCAACAGGGCTTGCCAGGCTAAGAAATAGGAGTTTATTTTACGAGACATAGTTGAAAGAAAAAGTAGAATTGAGGGTGCGGCGAAAATGTTGTAAAAATTACTTGAATTTGTGTGGTGGATTTTGTATAATAGGGGTAGAGAAAGTGAGGTAAGAGATGTTGGATATTTTTATTACATCGCGTGTCAGGCGGAAGATTATCGTGGTTTTTGCGAAATATCCGGATTTTAAGACTCACGTGCGGGCTTTGTCGAAGTTGATCAAGGAGGATTCGGGGAATATTCAGCGTGAGCTGCAGCGCTTAGAGAAAGGCGGTTTTTTGATTACATCAAGGCGAGGTAACATTAAAATTTATCAGATGAATAAGCAATTTCCGTTATTGAAGGAGTTACAGAGTATGGTGATTAAATCGCAGCAGATGTCAAAGGTTAATAAGGCCGATAAATCTTTAGGGTGAGTAGATTGTTTGATGAGCTCGTGCGGGTGCGGGATTTAGATGCGAGTTTTTTGGCGCCAAAATATGAAGAATGCTTGGATCCGTTTTTATTGCCGGATATGCAGCGGGCGGTGGAGCGGATTAGTCAGGCAAGACGGCGTGCGGAGCGGGTTTTGATTTACGGTGATTATGATGTTGATGGTGTGACGGCCAGTACGGTTCTCAGGGAGACTTTACGACTCGTAGGATTAAAAACGGTGGAAGTGATGTTGCCGAATCGGTTTATTGATGGTTACGGTATGAGCCAGCGGGCGGTAGAGCGGGCGAAAGCGATGCAGGCGGATCTAGTGGTGACGGTGGATTGTGGTAGCCGGAATTTGGAAGTGATTCAAGATCTGGATGACTTAGGGATTGATACGATCGTGACGGATCATCATGAGTGTGGCACGGAATTGCCAAAGGCCGTGGCGGTTATTAACGCAAAACGACGAGATTTGCGGGTAAACGAGAAAAATGTTGAAGAACTACTGGCTTTAAGGGAGATTGCGGGAGTGGGTGTGGTGTTTAAGCTGGCTCAGGCATTGACGCAGAAAGGGTTGATCCCGATGGGACAGGAAAAATGGTTATTGGATCTGGTGGCGATTGGCACGATTTGTGACAGTACGCAACTGACGGGAGAGAATCGACGTTTTTGCTATTATGGGGCGAAGGTTTTAGAGAAAACTCGCCGTGTGGGCTTGCGGGAGTTAATGCGTATTGCGGGGGCGGAAGAACTGAATGGAGAAACAGTGGGTTTCCAGATTGGGCCGCGTTTGAATGCGGCGGGGCGAATGGATTCGGCAGAAAGGGCTTATAGTCTCCTGACGGCAAAAACTCGTGCAGAGGCGGCAAAGTTGGGTGCAGAACTGGAAGATTTAAATAAGTTGCGTAAAAACAGCCAGCAAGATGCGATTAAAGAGATTGAGGAACGTGGTGTGGGTGATGATCCGGTGATTGTGGTGGCAGGAAAATGGCACGAGGGGGTGCTGGGGATTGTGGCGGGACGTCTAACTGAAGAATACCGGCGACCAAGTTTTGTGCTGGCGGAAGTTGATGGGATTTTAAAGGGTTCGGGTAGGAGTTTCGGAGAATTTAGTTTGGCCGCAGCATTGGAGGATTGTGCAGAGCAAATTATTGGTGGAGGCGGACATGCGGCAGCTTGTGGCGTGAAACTGGAGACGGATAAGTTGGACGATTTTCGGCGAGCGGTGAACGAGTATTATTTGGGGCTGAACTTATGTGATCAGGAGCGGTTTTTGACGGTGCAAGAGGATCTAGTAGTGGAAGAGTTTGATGAGATTTCGCTAGATTTGATGGATGAATTGAGAAAGCTGGAGCCTTATGGTGAGGGGAATCCGGAGCCGGTGTTTTTATTACCAGAAGTGAGGGTGGCTGAAGCGGCGAAATTGGGTGAAAAGCAGAATCATTTGCGTTTGGTGGTCTGGGATAAAAATGGTAGAAGTTTGAAGCTGATGATGTTTCGGGCGCCGGAAGAATATTTACATCTTCAAGGTGGCGAAATCGTGAATGTCTGGATAAACTTGACGGAGAACAATTTTCGGGGGACACGGTCGGTGGAAGGTCGGATTTTGAGATTAGGGTGAGCTGGTCAGTGTTGTAAAAAATACAAATCATACGAAAAAATGTTGTAAAAATTATAAATTAGATGTTTGAATTTAGAGATAGAACGAAATATTTACAGTAGTGGGTGTTGTTGAAATTATAAATCTGCTTGAAAAATGTTGTGAAAAATAAGTGAACAGATGTAATATTGAAATTTGAATTTGTGAAGTTGTGTTTGGTATGTTAAACTAAGCATGTGCGGTATTTATCGCATGGACATTGAGGGAAAAACAGAACATAGATCTGCGCGCTTATTGTTAGAATGGAGGGTTTGAATGAGTGTGACTAATCGAAGTAAGAAATGTGTTTTGGCTATGGTTTTGATGGCAGTTGTTTTGATGGTGTTTATGTCAACGCCAGCTCGTGCCGCAACGAATTATCCAGATTTTAATTGGAGTCAGGCTACTACAAAATATACAGTCTATTTGGGCCGTTTGACGCCGGGTAGCGATATTAACACGAGTGGTGTAAAATTTTTCGCAGTTGCGACTTCGCCGACAGCTGGGGAATATAGTGTTGTGTTGCAATATAAGGGCGCGTTTGGAATTTATCATAATGTTGATGGCAATTATGGTTATCGTACTGGTTACCAGTCGTCAGAGAGACGTTATGATCCTGTAAATGGCGGCTATGTGTATGGGCAGCCTAATTTGTGGGTGTGGTCCACGAATAAGGACACCGAATATCGTGTGATTTTGGAGTATCCAACTGCACCACAGAATACTGTATTCACGAGAGTGCAGGCATGGGCTTATAGATAATGTGTGTGTTTTTATTGTGATTTAGCGTTTTTTGTGAGCGCGTAGAATTGTTCTGTCTTTCCTGAAACCTGGTAGCGTCCGCATAAGGACGCTACGCTCCAATGATAAAAAGGAATAATAAAGTGGATATAATACAATTAGTGGGAATCAGCAAGCAATATGGCGGAAAGGTGGTTTTTCAGGGAGTGAATTTGCGGATTCAGAGCGGGGCTTTGGTGGTGCTGCGGGGTGAGAGCGGTGCAGGGAAATCGACTTTATTGAATATTATTGGTGGGTTGGAGAGACCGTCGGCGGGGCAAATTATGGTGGATGGACGCAGTGTTTTAGAATTAACGGCGCGGGAACGGGCTGATTTTTATCGGAATGAGATTGGGATTATTTTTCAAGGGTCGTATTTGCAACCACAATTTTCGTTGTTTGAAAATATTACTTTGCCGGGGGTGTTTGCGGGGATGCCGGCACCAGAACGCAAGATGAGGGCGGAGCGGTTAGCGCAGATGCTGGGGATTTCGGATAATTTGAGCTTTTTGCCGAGCCAAGTTTCAGGCGGTCAGGCGGAGCGGGCTTGCATCGCAAGGGCTTTGCTTTTAAGCCCGAAAATCATTTTAGCGGACGAACCAACTAGCAATTTGGATGAAGCGAATGCAAAAATCGTGCTGGAAATTTTGAATTATGTGCGTGCGCAGATGGGCGTGACAATTATCATTGCTAGTCATAGCCGTGATGTTTTGCAGTTTGCAACTCAGGTGATCAATTTAGCGAATGGTGCAGTGGTGGAAGTACAAAATCTTGGGGTTCAAGCTGCTAATGTGCAGAGTGCGAACCCAGGAGTAGTAATCAGTGGACTGTCGTCGGTTACTCATCAAAATAACAATATTCAGAAGATGAATCAAGAAGTGGCGACTGGCGGACAAAATGTGGCGCTGGGTCAGCATGCGGCGGTAAATCAGAGTAATCAGGTGCAGAATTTAGGTGAAGGCGGGGAAGCGATGTATGACGCTCAGGGAAATCTTTAGGTTATCACATCGAGAGTTAGTGGCTTACCGCACGCGTAGCGTGGCAACGGTGGTGACAGTGGGGGCGCTGTTCGGGTTACTATTGATGATTTTGTTTGCAGTACAAGGGTTAGAGAACATCGTCTTTAGATATGCACGCGATGCAACTGGCGGAGAGGTTTTTCTAGTGAGCGATTACAAAGACCCAGACTTGGTACGTGAGCGAATTCAGGAGTATGACGGTAAGATCGTGATATTTAGCACGGAGGAATTGGAGAAGTTGGGCGGGGAATTGCCAGAAACGACAGTAGTGGCAAAGTTTACCGATCTGAAAAAAGCCTATGCTTATTATGCAAAAGGAGACAAGACGGAATGGGGTTACGACTCGGAAAAGTGTCAAATTGAGGAAATTTATAGTAACCAAATGGGGGTTTATCGTTATTTTCGGGAGAAAAATCAGGATTTGGTGTGGCCGGTGACGGTGGTGCTAGTGATAGTGTCGGCGTTTATTTTAGCTTTTACGATGGCGCATTTGATTGCGAGTAGTACGAAGACCTTTGTGTTGTACCGGTCGATTGGGGCAACGCGTGGGCAACTTTTGATGATTTACTTTGTATATTTAATGGAACTTTGTGCGGCGTCGGCGCTATTTGCGGTGGCGGTGGCGCTGATACTCGCAGGAATTTTAACCGCAGCGTTTTGGAATTATTTGAGTACACAGTTACATGAGTTTTATCCGGAAGCGTCAAGTTTCTGGCCGATTTTAATAGGTGTAAATTGGCGTGAGATGGCGGTGCTCGTGAGTATGTTTATGGTAGCGCCAGTGTCATTTTTGTTGTGCTTGGATCAATTCTCTAATAAAAAGATTGCGCAAAAGTTGAAAGGAGACTAATGAGATTGAAAGACATGATACATTTGAGTCTCAAAAATGTACGGACGCAGCCGAAACGTAGTTTATTGGTGATGGCAGTGATGGGGGCGATTTTCGGGCTAGTTTTTACGTTGATTTTTTGGTGGCAGGGTATGGTGAATTATTATGCGGAATTTGCCGGTAGAGAAACCGATGGTAAAATAGTGTTTGCAATTAGCAATAGCTTGGCTGGTAGTGCGGTGGTGCGTCCTGAAACCGATTTGAAGATGGCGAGTCGCGCAGAAATGATCGCAGATGCGGAGAAATTTGGCGGGAAGATGCTTGGCGACGCGCGGCAAGTAGGGATGTATGGAGGAGTGGTTTTGTCGGCGGATTTGGTAAAAGGAGCGATCGAGATTGATCTTAGTCGAACGCCAGCAGCAGCGATGCCGGTTTTAATTACAAAATTAGTGGCAGATCAGCTGGTGGGTGAGGATTATCTAAAGTCGGCGACAAGCGTTGCGCAAAAACAGGCTACGTACGAAAAATATCGTGAGCAATTACTGGGAAAAACTTTCACGGATGCGCGGGGTGGGAAATATTTTGTGGTTGGGCTGGCGAGGAATGGCTTTGCGTTGCACGATTTGTCTTTTCGGGGCGTGGAGAAAGCTAATGTTAGTGTTTTAAACTCGCTACTGAAACATATGACTGTGTATAGTCAGCCTCTGATAGTGATAGATAATGGTAAGAGCCAAACTTGGCAAACTGGGGAAGAATTATCAGATAACTATTTGGTGTCAGAATCGTTGGATAAGCTAATCGTGGTGTTCGCGAATCGGAAACAGGCTTATGGTTATTTTAAAAATGGTAGGGGTGGCTTTGCTAATGTGGATCTGCCTGGCAGGAATTATAATGTGGAATTAATAGCTGGAATGTCGCCAGAAATGGAATATTTGATGAAGGCTTACGGAGTAATCTTAAATATAGCTTGTGCGGCGCTTAGTGTAGTGGCGATAATCGTGATTGTCTTTACGAGTATTCGGCTAGTGTCGCAAGATCGTCAGAATATTGCGCTTTATTATAGTTTAGGTGCGACTACTGGGCAAGTGCGAAAATTATATTGGTGTTATTTTGGGATTATAATGGCGGGTGCAGTGGTTTTTGCCTTATTACTGGCGGGGGCGGTAGATTTAGGGTTTAGTATAGCCAATCAAGGTTTATTAGCGACGGCGATGATGCTGGCTTTTGGTTTGCCAGATTTGCCAAGGATTATTTTGCTGGGTTGGAACCTGGCAAGCTTTGGTTTTGTGATCATAATGTTATTAATGCCTTTGCTGTGCGTTTGGGTAAATGGGAGGCAGATGAGGCGGGCTGCGGTTACAAAGGTGGCGTAGTGAGAGTTTTTTGGACTTTTGGCCTTGTTTTACAATCCACTATGTTATTCCAAGAAATGTCCTAAATCCTCTGGCAGAACTTATAGCACTTATCTCTGGAAGAGATAATAGGAAAACAAGATCTAAACTATCCTAATTTTATCTCAAAATTTACTACATTTTTTCCAAGTACATATGACTGAAGTTAAATTATCATTTTCCTCAAACCTGCCAACGATGGCAGGTTGTTCGGGTTTTTTGAGATATTCTGCCTCTGTTAACTTATGTTTTGTTCGGGTCAAATCTGCCAATCATGGCGGATTTAGATATTACAACATATTAGTAGTATGATTGTCAACCTAGCAGTATCATGATTGATCTCGCTACTGCTCGACTTTCTTGTTCTTCTCGTTTACAATAAGGCATAAGGTAGTTTCTCCTTTCTGTGTTATGTGATAGTAATTACAGTTTAGAGGACTACCTTTTTATTAGCAAACGCTAGCGCGTTGCTAATAACCCTGCACTTGCGAAGATATTGATTCTTTAGTCGGGTTTCATTCTTCGCAATAAACTGCGAAGAATGAGCACAGAACGCTAAGCGTTCTGCTAGAGCATAAACTAAAGTTTATGCTCACCCGACGAGTGAATTCCGTAGGAATGCGAGAGAAAAAACAAACTTACTTGTTTTTGGTTTAGTGTTTAAGGTGGGAGAGCGAGATGATCGAGGTACGTTTCGTTTCGTGATTAGCTAAACAACGGGTTGTGCTAATAATCTGTTGAAGCTTGCTCTGGGGATGTTGATTGGCTGCTAGGGTCAATTTTTATTATTAAAATTAAATTTTTAATTGAGTAGTTTGGGTAAAATATTATTTTGCTAGGCATCGGACGTTTTTTCCGGTTGTCCGTTCGGCGTGCTCGTCTGAAGGATAAATCTCCAAGGGATTACTATGGAAGGCGTAGGAATTTTCATGATTAGTGAATGCAGTTTTATTCCAGTAGTAGATGACTTTATTGACGCTATAGAGGTTTTTGTTGAGGTCTTTATATACAAGTATATTTCCGCTTCTTGTGGCGTACCACGGCGCCTGCGTAACAAAAAAACCTTCTTGATCGTTAGCGCCAATTATTCTTCCAAAAACGTCAACAGTAGGGAAGGTATATCCATACTGGGTAAAGAGACGATAGAAGGTATTCTTGGAGCTTTCTAGGATGCTATTGTTCATTCCGCTTTCTGGTAGTTGCCAATTTTTCGGGCAAATTGATCCTGGAGCATTCCAAGGAGTAGCGCTGTTTCCGTGGTTAGTTCCAGTGCTAACGTTTGGTCCACCAGTTCCAGCCGTTGCAGCATTCCATTGGTAATAGTTACCAAGTAAATAATGGCTATCTTGGTTGTTATTCCAGGATGCAAGATAAGAGCAGACGGCTGGTGTTTGACCTGCGGTAATATCGGCGCATGATTCGGTACTGTCAGGGTTTGTTATCACATACTCCCCCACATTCCAGCTATAAGTTTGATTAAAATCCGTAGTACTCACTCCGTCAAAGTTCAGAGCTCCAGTCTTGGTTGCCATCGGTGGATACTGACTATCCTTGCCCCAAGTTTCAGTTACATCCGTATTGGTCGGATTAATAGCTCCGCTATTAATCCGCTCTTCCGTAATATCATAAGCTAAATTCTGCACCATCCAGCAGTTACCATCAGCTAGCTTAC
>CANOGH010000053.1 GCA_947565505.1 uncultured Candidatus Saccharibacteria bacterium
AAATAAAACTTAAAAAACCACTATTATAGATCAAAAATTTCCGGGAGCGGTGCCAGCTTTTACTAATAGTTAAACTAACCAGTAGACCGACGAGGATGAGTAACGTCAAGATTTGGACACTATCAATAAGAAAAACCGCCACGCTGAGTCCACAAAATAGCAAAATTACTAGTGCAGACATCATAATGCATGAATTTCCCGTTGTAAATCTGCTAGATTTTGCACCTCATGACCACGTTTTTGCAGCTGATAGACTAGTTCCAAAACTAGGGTTGGTTTTAGTCCAGCCTGCACTAGGATTTTGGGCTGATGTAAAATTTCTGCTCTGGTATACTGCTTAATTGTATGGTTCGCTAGTACTAAAACATTATCTACAACAAGTAGTTCATCAAGATTGTGAGTAATCCAAAGTTGCGTCTTGTGCGCCGTCTTGAGGTCTTGTAGAATTTGATAAATTCGAGTTCGGGCGTCAGTGTCCAACATTGAAGTTGCCTCATCGTAGATTAAACAGGCAGGGTCACGTACTATGGCTAGGGCAATCGCCAGTCGTTGACGTTCCCCGCCTGAAAGTTCGTAAGGATTGGCGTCTAAAAACTTTTCCAAACCCACAATTGACAGGGCGTGTTGAATACGTTCTCCCCAGCTCGATCCTGACACTTGAAAATTCTGTAAAATGAATTCAAAATCATCACGCACTCTCGTGAATAGCAAACTGTGATCCGGATTTTGAAACACTAGGGCGGTCTCATGCTGTAAAAGACGTGCTGCCACACGAGGCTTCAATGGTTGCTGATCAAGAATAATTCTGCCACGGTAATTGCGGTTTAGCCCAGCCAAAATTAATCCGAGAGTTGACTTTCCGCTGCCATTTTGGCCAATGACGCCGGTAATTTTACCCGGCTCAAGCTGAAACGAAGCCCGATTTAGCACTACCTGCTCGTAACCGCAGACTAACTGTTTGGCACCGAGTTTAAATGGCACTACCATCAGAATCTTCTATTTCTGCCAAAAATTTTTGTTTTGCGGGGCGCACTAGCTGATTAAACTGCGTCTGAAAACCACGCACCAACGCTAGTACTGTCGCTATGTAAATCGGAATTGCCAGTATTTGTTTAACAAAGCGCATCGGTACTAAAATTTTACTGGCGTCACCAGTAGTCCAAACAATCCAAACCGTATTTAAAACCCCATTCAGTACCAGGCAAATAATCAGCGTACAAATCACCAGGCGCACCGTAAACTGACGCGTGACCCGAATTTCGCCGGGAAGATAAAGCAGCCAGCCTGAGACCAGACCAGTCAACACTGCGGTAAGCGTATAGCCTAAGAAAAACGGACCCGATGGAAACAACACCGCACCAATCAGGTCAGCGATCAGCGCAATCAGAGTACTATATTTCCAGCCTAGCAAGACACCAGAAAGCATAATCGCCACCGTGGAGAATCCGATCGAGATGACTGGCGTACGAATCGACAAGAACCTGGCCAAAATAATTGTGGTAGCCGTGAACAAGCTTGCCAGGACAATTTTGCGCACTAAAGAAGGTTGCTGCCCGGGACGCAAGTTTGAGTGATACGCCGACCGCGTCGCCATAGACTTCGCCTGCGGCGATTTTGGAGTTTGAGACTTTGGAGATTTGCGTAATGTTGGCTTTGAGGTTTGCATAATTTTCCTTTCTCCAGCCAAAAAATCAACAACCCTTGACTAGCTCTTGAGAGCCCTACAAAAAGCCGAATTGATCTCTAGCGGAATGCGAATCCAGGTGAGCGCCAGTGAGTTAAACGTTACCATAATCGACCGTAGTCTTTTTGAGTAACAAATCCTGACTTGCCCTGCAGACAACTTCCCGTCCTGCAGGTCTTAACTACCTAAATTCTACTCTATTAATACTATTCTAATTTTGTGCTTAGAGTATAACACACTCCTGCGGCATTGCCAAGACTTGCTTTTACAAATATGATAGAATTACATCAATTATACCGCAAACTATTCTTGGCTCAAAATCTTGCCAGTACCATATTCTAGGCGCAATAAACGCTGGTTCCTGGATCCGCGAAATTTCAGTGTCAAATCTCTTTGCTCTAAGATAAAAGGACCATCAATTAGGGCATCAAGACTTTTGAGGAATTCGGTCTTAGCTCCACCAATTTCCATGAGCTGTTCATAGGTATAGCCACTAAATGACCAGACGTTCCATCCCAATTTTTGACGGCACCAGTCCGCAATTTCTCGGCAGGCTTCAGGCTGCTCGAAGGGTTCGCCACCGCAAAAAGTGATACCGGTCTGCCCCTTGATCTGACCTAAACGTTCTTTGATTTCTGCCACATCTACTAAAAAACCGCCATTAAAATCCCACGTTTCTGGATTCTGACAACCTGGACAACGTCTAGCGCAGCCTTGTGTCCAGAGCACAGCGCGGAGTCCATAACCGTTGACAATACTATCTCTTTCCAAAGGGCCCGATAACCGAATCTGCATATTTTACCTCATTTTAATTTAACATTATATTATTCTTTGTGACTTCGTGCTGATGATTTGTGCGCTGATAGTTTGTGATCTGGATCACTCCTGATTGATCTTGGTTAGTAACTTGAAACTGACATAGCATCATGCGGCGCGACTCGCATGCCTTATTCATTTTTAAGCTAAATTACTGTCTGCTCCGTCAGAATGCAGGAAACATATCATGCCAAAGCTTCGTGAACACTTTATGTTAATACGCTGGCTTACTGTAGGGTCACTCACACTACCTCCGAATTAAGGCCAGTAGCTTAGCTATCAGGCCAACCTTTATCCCGGTTATGTTGCATTCGAGGGTTAAGTGAAGGAATAAGTACTTGACTTTTTACCAAATCTGTGATACAATGATAGTATAAGCACAATGCAAGACTTGGGCTAGGGTTTAGTGGGTTATAAAGGTATTAGAGTTTGCTAACTTACTTACAAAGACGACTAGCACGAACAGAAACTGCAATCAATATTTCGTATTTCCGGAGCAGGTCCCGACAGACTGCTACTACAATCCGTTGTTTTGCTAGTCGTGAGTACCGGTTTACACACATCCCTCATTTCGTGACGCCGTTGCGAGACAAGATGTGTCTCAGTCACTTCACTCTTCTTTCTGAGGTGTCGGGTGAGCATAACCTGAAGGTTATGCTCTGGCGGAACGCGTAGCGTTCCGCCCTCATTCCTTGCAGTTCACTGCAAGGAATGAAACCCGACTGGAGAGCAAGTCTTAAATAAGCTTGAAGCTATTTCTTGCCGGTCATAGTTTTCTGCTGCTTTTTCGTGATTTCGCGTGCACACTTTTCGTCTACACTATAGACACCAGCAACATTATGTTTGACCCTATCATGCTCTTCGGCTTTTTTACCATCATTCCAGCGTTCAAGACTACCTACGAGATAACCAGTGATTCTTCTGAGGCGTTCGAAGGCGACGCCGCCCTCGCTCTCGTGACGACCACAGCTTGGGCAGCGATCGCCTTCAATGATGCCGGAGTAGCCACAGACTGGGTCACGGTCAACTGGATGGTTAACTGAACCGTAACCAACGTTACATTCCTTCATTTTACGAATCACTGCTTCGAAGGCTTCAATGTTCTGGCTAGGGTCACCGTCAAGTTCAATGTAGGTAATATGTCCACCATTGCAAAGCTCGTGGTAAGGTGCTTCAATTTCGATTTTTTCGAAAGCGCCAATGTTGTAATAAACTGGAACGTGATAGCTATTAGTGTAATAGTCGCGATCGGTGACACCCTTAATTTCACCGTACTCTTTACGGTCAATCTTGGTAAAGCGGCCGGACAAGCCTTCTCCTGGAGTAGCGATTAAGCTAAAATTCAATTTATATTTCTTACAATACTGGTCACATTTTTCTCGCATATGAGTAATGATGTCTAGTCCAAGTTCACGTGCTTCTTCGTTCTCGCCGTGATGTACACCCATCATGGCAACCAAACATTCAGCCAGGCCAATAAAACCAATACCGAGAGTACCGTGCTTAATTACCTCCCTCAACGTGTCGTCGAAGCCAAGCTTCTCGCTACCAAACCAGTTATGCTCGCCCATTAGGAAGGGGAAGTTGCGAACCTTTTGATTGGCCTGAAACTCAAAGCGCTCTAATAACTCCGCTGCGACAAGATCCATTTTTTCATCAAGTTCTTTGTAAAAACCAGACCAATCCGCCTCTTTTCGCTCGCCTAGCGCAATGCCATGCTTGATACCTAATCTAACCAAATTAATAGTGGTGTAGCTCAAGTTCCCTCGGCCAGTCGTGACACCGTTACTTTCAGGAAAGATACTACTATAAACACGCGTGCGACAACCCATGGTGGCGATTTCGGTACGATAATCTCCCGGTTTATAACCGGCAGCATTGAATGGCGCATCCAGAAAGACGAAATTCGGGAAAAGCCGTTTCGAACTTACTTCCATACTGCGTTTAAACAAATCGTAGTTTTTGTCTTCGGGATTATAATTAATGCCCTCTTTCACTTTAAAGATCGAAATTGGAAAGATTGGAGTTTCACCACGACCAAGACCTTTCTCGGTAGCATCCAGTAAGCAACGTACTACCAACCTACCAGCTTCACTAGTGTCAGTCCCAAAATTAATGCTAGTAAATGGGACTTGTGCGCCAGCACGAGAATGCATAGTATTAAGATTATGAATGAAACCCTCCATCGCCTGAAAAGTCTGACGTTCGGTTTCCTCACTTGCACTTTCTACTACGGCTTCAGGAATTTTAAGTTTTTTCAGCTCCTTCATATCACCATAGGTAACGTGCTCTAGTTTCTGCTCGTCAATGTTGAGCTTTTTGCCAGTATATTTTTCGTACTGTTTAAGGTTACGCTTCAAGATTTTACGGAAACTCTTATCGACTCCTGGTGCCATGGCGTAATCAAAATTAGGAATACTCTGACCACCATGCTGTTCATTTTGATTGGCTTGTAGGATGATCGCTGCTAGCGCGCCATAACTCCTAATACTATTCGGAGTACGCAGGTGCCCATGACCGGTATCAAAGCCGCCATCAGCAAAGAGTTTTAGAGGGTCAGTCTGACAGCAAGTCAACGTGCCCGTAGCATAAAAGTCCAAATCGTGAATATGGATCTCGCCATTATCATGAGCTTTAGCAAATTCTGGTTGCATTAGAATGGTTTTTGCGAAAATTTTTGAGCCTTCAGCACCAAATTGCAGCATTTTACCCATAGCGGAGTTACCGTCAACATTAGCGTTACCACGCTTAACATCGGAATCTTCAGAGGCATCGGCAATCGCGATCGTCTTGTAAATGCTCATTAAGTTGCTCTTGGCTTCGCGGATGCGGTTACGTTCTTGACGATAGGTAATATATTCTTTAGCAGTACGTTTGAAAGCTGACTCCATCAAAACTTGCTCAACAATATCCTGGATCTGTTCAACATTTGGCGTACGCTGTTTAATTTCAGTCTCCATACGCTTGAGGGCCTTCTCGGCAATTTGCTTAGCTCGATCACGCTTAAACTCCTCCGTTACTAAGCCGGCTTTACAAATCGCTTCTGTAATCTTTTCAGGATTAAAGTCAACGATCTCCCCATCGCGTTTTATGATTTTTTTGAACATAAAAAATATTACCTCCTTGATATGATGTTTGTACCTAAAATGTTTTTTATTTTTACTAAACTTTACTAATATTCTTGTTTAGCCACTATATATAGTGTCTATAACCATTTTAGGACACTATATATAGCGTGTCAATGATTTTGAGTGACGAAAAAATTGGAGTTTTCCACATGCTTAGGGGGCTACTTATTACAGGCAACCCCCTTGTTTAAACTAGCCGACTTGGCTCGAGTACCCATCTGAAAGATACTCACTTGAGCCACACGCGGTAGATTGAAAATACTAAAAATTATCAGCTAGGAGTGATCCGTGAAGCCGTGTTACTGCGTTGCCGTATTGCAATTATAAGCATCAGCTTATCCTAAGTAGTAGCTAGATTGCTAGGGCAAGCTTAGCAGTGGAGAAAAATTAGAATAATGATCATTAGGTTGGTGTGATATAATTAGATCATCAAGTATCTCATCGCTATAAGTCTAAAGCACTTAGCTCTCAAGAGATACGAACAATAAAGAAAGGGTTTTTTATAATGCGTTTATTACTTTGTTCATCTGGTTTTACCAACACCGAAATCATTAGCGCCTGCGAAGACCTAGTTGGCAAGCAACGCACAAAAATCAACTTCGTCATCCTTAACGAAGCGATCAAGGCGGAGCAAGGTGACCACCGGTGGTTCGCTGAAGGACTAACCGAGATTATTGATAATTTTGGTGGCGTAGTTGAACTAGTAGATCTACAAGCGCACAATTTGGCCTACATTACCGAGCGTTTAGAGACGGCCGACGTCATCTTCTGCTTTGGTGGAAATACCAACTATTTAACTGAGGTATTCTTACGCACCGGATTCGCCGAGGTTTTGCCTCAGATCTTAAAAACTAAGGTCTGGGTAGGCAGTTCTGCAGGATCATGCGTGCTTTGCCATGCTAACACTCAGAAAATTAACCAAGAAATTTGGCAAGAGGAGACCTCAGTGAATGATTATCTAGGTCTGGTGCCGATTATATTTATGCCGCATTTTCATAGTGACTGGTTCCCAAACAACACCGAGCAGGTGGTGCTAGAGGAATCAAAACGGCAGGCTTTACCAGTCTATGCACTTTCGGACCAGGCGGCCTTGGTAGTTGAGGGCGACCAGGCCGATCAATTTACCTATAAATTGATCGGCCAAGACTATTTAGTGGCACAGAATGCCAAAATTACCACGCAAGGCTAATAAGGATAACTAATTATAGATTATCTGCTCCACCTGAGAAAACCCAGTGAATAATCGCCCCCACTAGCGCCGCAATGGCCACCGATAAGACCCACATCAGCACGCCCAGAAAGCCAGAAAAGGCCCGGCGGAATTTTGCTTTATCATAAGCACGAATCTCCGCAGTTAACTCGTCATGAATAACCGCATCCTCCATTAGACTGCGCCGCACGATCTCACGAATCGCCTCATTAACCAAGGTTTGACTCATAAGGCAATCCACCATGGTGCCAGCAAATTGCTCATTGGTACTAATTTTCTTTTCAATACGGCTGATCCTCGCCGCTAAGCCGTCATTATGCTCCTGCTTTTTACGCATTAACTAAACCTCCACTTTTATGCTCTGCCCAGAAGCTAAGATTCCCTTTTTGCGAAAATTCGCTTATGTATCTATCTTAGCACAGCGGTTTAGCTTTGAAAAGTCTGAAATGAAATTTTGGTAGGTTTCTATTTTGAGAAGGTTGTGCTATAATCACCTGAAAGAGTGGGCAAAAAATGCTTTAAGAAGGAGGTATGATGACAAGGACAAAGTCCCCGAAGGCTGAGCCTGAACCAAAAAAGGCGGATCTGGAGGAATTACAGATCACTATCAAACAGAATCAAGATCAACTGCAAGATCTGACCGCACAATTAAACAGCATTGAACTGCGGCTTTACAATCTATTAACCGAACTTGACGATTCGCCCAGGGCAATATTGCAACAAGATTCCTCTTCAGCAACGCCGAGCCTGTCAAATCACACCCATGACTTTGATCGTTCTGGTGAAGTAGTTAAAATCGCAAAGAGTAATGGTATTTACACTTTTAGGTTTAAAAGCTTTAACTTCTTTCGTTGGGTAGGCGTTTTGACGGTGGGTGCTGTAATTGGTATTTTTATGATGGGGATCTTTGGATAGTTTCTAGAGAATATCAATCAGCTTCTTGAAAAAGTTCCCCTGATACCTCTCACGGCTTCGATCCTACTCAAATGGGATGCCGTAAAGCTCTTAATTTTGACCCAATAACCATAAAAACTCTTATCCTACACGCAGTATCTCTAAGAAAAAAGTTGTACTTTTTTCGGTAATA
>CANOGH010000054.1 GCA_947565505.1 uncultured Candidatus Saccharibacteria bacterium
GAAGTATCATTTAACCAACGATAAAAATTTAAATTTTGAGTTAAATGGTGCACCACATAAGTTCGATTTGTTAAGAATAGACACTACGGTGTCTATTCTTTGGTTATTAGAGATAGTAAGACCTATTTTGATTCCCTGAAGGTCACAGTGACAACTTGACACATTCGAATCCACCAAAAAAACATGCACCAAAGCTACCAATTGAAACACGCAACGTTAATGTCCTAATTCCCGAATCCGATTAACAAGGAACACAACATTAATCATCGAGCTACGACAAACCTAAATTGCTTTACGGCTATCTCCTTTCTCCTGTTTTGCCTTTTCTGCCCGATACTTCGCCCAGCGTGCCTCAATGGCTTTCTTAGCGATAGGCTTGCAGTAAACTTTCGCACCATTTGTTAATTTTTTTCTATAATCTGATAATTTCATTTTTCCTTATTATTTAATCTAGAAAAGCCAGGAAGAAACACGGTCGACATATTGACCTTTCCTTTAGAGTTTGATGTTGTTTCATTAGGCCTTTCCTTTAGGATTTAGTATTATCTATTTATGATTGTTTAGAAGCGCTTCCGTTTGGAGGCTCTTCTTTTTGGTATGAAGATAGTTCTCAAATACGTTATCTTCATACGCTTACCTTTCTCCTAGCTTGCTTTATGTTAATGTTCCGTGTTCTTATTATCCTTGATGCTCTCACGAGCGTACAAAATCAGCACTCTTAGAGCTTTTTTAGAGATTCTCACAAAACATCATGGAACACGAAGTAGCACAGACTGACAATATACACACACCATAACTAACTTATTTCAAGACTGGTCGACAAACAATATGATTGCTATACTAAAGATAGAAAGAAGCCATAATAAATAATATTGTATTTTCATTATAATAGCTATCCTGCTATTTACAATATTTAGATAGTATGATACAATATGGAGGAGAAAGGAAGAGCATCATGGTAAGCGCAAAACAAGTAGCATCGTTCTTCATCGAGAAATCAACTCAGTTAAACGAGAATAATGACTTAACCAACCTAAAATTACAGAAAATGCTTTACTTCGCTCAGGTTGAGCATTTAAAAAAATTTGGTGCGCCTCTTTTTGACGACCCCATTGAGGCATGGCAATATGGTCCAGTTGTACGCAGTATATATGAATGGCTTAAGGGATGTGGCGCTTACCAAATTTCAAAGTTCGATATTGAGACGTCTACTAATGACTTAGATGAGGATGTGGTCGTTTTTCTTGAAAGTATATGGAATAAGTATCGTCGTTATTCCGCTTTTGGGTTAGTAGACAAAACACATGAGAAGAACTCGGCCTGGTCTAAAACTTACAAAAACGGTGAAGGAAATTACTCGACTATCCCAATTAGTGAGTTATCCGAAACTGCCACACTGTGAGAGGTTACAAAATGTCTAAAAATAAAAGCTCGCAAACTCATGCCAGCATGCCAGTTGGTTTTCTACCCTGCTTTTCACAATACCGCCATTCAGAATTTCCACTAGACGACTTCTACAAGAATAAAACTTTTGTTAATAAAATTTCTGTCATACTTCATGAAATTTTAACCTGCGTCAACCCAGTTGCCGAACTATTAACCAGAACTGGGTGTAAAACTATTATGCAAATTACTCCAGATAGTGCCGAAGGTAAACGAATTATTAACATGTGCGCATGGAGTAATGGAAAATTGTATCGTCTTGATTTCGGAAAGAATAAAATGAGAGTTATTATTGGCTTAGAAGACAACGGAGAGAAGCGATTGTGCTATTTCTTCGGGTTAGATGCTGAACATAAAACCTTCCCTATCGGCAAGACAAGACGCTAACATATGCAAAATCAATCAGAGAAAAACCATATAGATATTGTAGCGAATTTATCAAAATCTTTAGGTACGGTCGAACAGGGCGGATATCTATATTGGCAATTTTATAGACAATTCCATAAAAGCAAAATGCGGCTCGGCACCTACAAAAAATTAATTAAAAAACACCAACACAACCTAAAATTTAAAATATATGTTATAATAAAGCTACCATGAAACCGCAATCCTCCAAATTTAAGCCACGAAATACTCATTTACCTGATTTTCATAATGATTTTCAACTTTTTGACGACAAAAACCAAACCTTTTTCCCTCACGAAACTGGTCTATCCTTCTATTGTAGCATACTATATCAAATTTGTCAAGAGGAAAATATTGATTTCGTCCTTCTTTCTGATGACTGGCTCATTAAACTTACTCAAAACCACCAAAATCGCTACATTTTTGGTTACAAATTCGGTATTAATGATCAAACCGCCGGCCAAATCGCTGATGACAAATACGCCACGTACGATGCACTGAGACATGTCAATATCCCCATTATTGAACATGCTGTCTGTTATGATAAAACCAACAAAAAGCCATACGCCAAAAATCGCAACACTGCCAGCTACGTTGCCGAATACTTACACGCGCACGCTGACCATATCGTCTTAAAACCTAGCGCCGGCACCTGCGGACAGGGCGTTCAGCAAATCACTCGTGAACTGGAAATTCCCTACGCCCTAGAAAAAATTTTCCACCAAAGTTTCTCCGCCGTCATGTGTCCTTTTTATCACATTTTAGCCGAATATCGCATAGTTATACTTGACAACCTTCCACGTCTGATTTATAAAAAAACCCCCACCGCAAACCAATGGAAATTTAATCTTAAAACTGGCGCCCTCGCCGAAGACGTCCAAGATGAGGATTTAAAGCAAAAAATCACTCAAATTGCCATAGCAGCCGCGCAAACACTCAACCTCCGCTTTTGCAGCGTTGATATTATCGAAACCACAGCTCATGACTTTCTGATTATGGAAGTCAATAGTGGCGTCATGATTAGGCGCTTCCTCAAACAACATCCAGAGAAATACCCTCTTGTCAAGCAAATTTACCGCGATGCCATCCTCAAAATGTTTGTCTAGTCACAGATCTAGCCTAAATCAATTCCTCATTTTGCCCAATCAGTATTTTTGTTGCATCACATTACTCTCGCGTAGAAACTACAAAAAACCCCAAACAAGGCTACAACTAATTATTGGATCTTGACACTATATCACCATCAAAGACACTTTTTAAAGCAGAAATCACGCCACGAAACTGACGCTTTTCACACCATCACAAAACCTACAGGCCTCTTATTCAATCCTTAACTGTTTGTCGAGCACTTCAAATAGCAGCGCAAATTCAGCCTTACGTATTAGCAAATCTGGCTGCCTCCTGTTAACCATTTCCTTAAATTTCTTATATGGGACAAATACAATTTCCGACACTTCTTCCTCTTGTATATCCATATCATCAATCGTCTTATTGGTTCTTAAAATATACACATCTTCAAATTGATTATTCAAAAAATCATCACCGAGTTTCGTGCTGTTCTTCAAAGTTTGAATAAAAACTAACTCGTTCTTCTTTACTTTTAAATCAAGCTCTTCTTTTAATTCTCTCAGCGCTCCAGTTAATGAATCATCTCCAGCCGATAAATGCCCGGCACACGAAATGTCTAACATATCCGGATAACTATCCTTTTTTGCGCATCTCCTCTGCAACAACACCTCTCCACGCTCATTAATAATCCAGACATGCACCACTCTGTGCCAATCCCCGTCTCGATGCACTGCAGATCTAGGTTTAGTTAAGCCGATCGGATTCCCTTCCTCGTCCAATAAGTCAAAAAGCTCTTCACTCATCTATCTTCACCCTCTCAAAATCTATCCCATTAATTCCAATTCTAAATTGCTCGTCATCGCACTCCGCACAAAATCAATCCTTTTCGCTTCCTTCAACTACCTATTCGGCGCTACGTCACACCTGCTAACCGATCATTTTCTTTTGTGCACTAAAAATCAATACTATTTCTACTACAATTCACACTAGAGAATCTCCCCTAGCAAAAATTCGGAATATTCTCTGGTGCGGGTGGAGAGAGTCGAACTCTCGTCTCATCCTTGGGAAGGATACATAATAGCCGTTATACGACACCCGCAAAGTTCACTGTTCCACTAGCCGTCCGATCTTTTGACGATACATCAACTGGAACTCACCCCATTATAACACAGGTTTTATTCGTAGCCAACCCACTTTAAAAATCACAACAGTCCAAATTTGACTATTAAAAATTATAAGACTCAGCCAACAAGATTCATCCATTTTACCTAGCAACATTAAGGACGTTCTTATGATAAAACCCCCGATGCCTAAGCACCAGAGGTTTATTTTTTGTTACTCCTGTCTACACATGAAGCAACAATGGATTTTAATCACCCAACAGGATGAGGTAACGCGGTCATTCTTAACGGTCCACCATTATTTACCATAGCGCAAATCATGTCGTACAACTCGTTACCACCAACATTATATCCATTGTTCCAAGTCAGTTCTGGAAACTCTCTATAACAAGGATTTGTGCTGGAGTTGTGATGGAACCGAATGGCCTCTTTTGTATAATTTGACCCCAAAAATCTTCCCTCCTTTCGGAATATTTTTATGATTTTCTAACTGTCCCCCTCAGTCACGGTCCGTGTACTACAAATTACGGCTAGCCTAAGCTCAGACTTACCGTCGCAGATAATTTGTCGCACGTCAAAAATTAAAATCCGTACAAGCAAAGAACTAAGGTTAAATAACCATATCCTTTCATTGTATCACAGATACAGAAAAAAGTCAATAGTTATAGCTTATTTTAGCGAATAATTTTAACTTATTTTAATCTTTACCCGAATTTTCTCGCTCGATTTCCCTAAAATCCGCTTTTTTATCATAAACGTCCACCTACTCACCCTCGCCACTCAGCGCAAAAGGTAATTTAATATAGCTCTCCACGCGATCACTCACCAAAATCTCCGCCACTTCATCGTCAAATTCCGTAAACTCAATCTTCAGCGACTCATAATCCACTTGTTTGTCGGTTTTTTCCTTCAACTTGAGATAATAGTATCCATCACTATTACTAGATAAAAACCGACCGCTCATGGCACCATTTTCCAAAGTTTTCGCCATATTCGACCGTCCGCCGTCAATGTTCATACTATCTACTAGCCCACCAGTACTCTCGTGGCGCACTGCTTCATCTCCTAAAGCTTCGACCACCTTCGCGAAATCATTCTCGTTTTCCGCCAGTAATTTATCTACCTGATCGGCTAGCGCAATCGCCTCTTTATCAATCGCCTGCGTTACCTTCGCCTTCATTAAGGTCAAGTACAGCATTCGCCGATATTCGCGTGCGTTCATGCCAAAATTTTCCTTCAAAATTTTCAGGAACCCTTCCTCACTCCGCTCTACACCCCCCACCTTTCGATGATCTTCAAAGGCCTGATCCACTTCTTCATCAGACACGGTAATACCAAGTTCTTTAGCTAGTTTTAAAGCATAAGTATACTCCGCAGTCGCCTGGAAAGCCGCCTGTTTATACATATCTCGCACCGACTTTGCATCTTCATCAGTACCAAGTTGCCCTCCCTGCTGCTCCGCAGTAATCAAATTGCTACGATAAATCATCAAATAATCACTATATAACATTGGCTGATCGTCCACCTTTCCTACTGGCAGTGGGATCACCTGAGCAATCCGATACGCCATATCACTAGTGGTGTCAGATTTATAAAACATAAACCAGCCCACACCCACCATTACTACAAGCGCAACAAAAGCGATAATGATCGTATTAATAACTAACTTATGTTTTGAATATTGCATGGGGTACTTAAACTTACGCCCCTTAGCCAAAACCTCTTCTCGTCGCTCGGCGACCTTCTCACGTTCAGTCTGTGGCTTTTTCTTAAACAATTTCATAGCCCCATTATAGCAAAATTCCCTAGTTTTAACAAAATTTCACCCCCCCAGGACCCAAGTCTCAAGTTTACCAGTTTGACCTATTACTTGAAAAAACCTCTTCAATTTTCGATAAGTCTATGCTAAAATAAAAACAGAAAAATAGAGTTAAATGGATTATCAAGCAGAATCATTTTAAATGATTCGAGACAGTTTTAGTTGAATAGTCAGCCAGCTAAAACCCCTCCAGCATTGATTATTCCAAAAAAACAAGGAGTATTTATGGGTAAAGAAAGAGACTTAGTCGAGCGTAGCTTAGTTGTGTTGAAGCCAGACTCGGTTCAACGTGGTATTGTTGGTGAAATCATCACCCGCTTTGAGCGAGTTGGTCTAAAAATTGTTGGTATGAAAATGGTCATGCCAAACGAAGATCAGTATCGTGCCCACTACGAAGATATCGGCCAGATGATTACTCGCCGGGGCGAGCAGGCTTTCCGCTACAATCTTAGCTACATGATGACTGGGCCAGTCATCGCAATCGTGCTAGAAGGCGTTGAAGCTGTACCGCTAGTCCGCAAGATTGTCGGCCCAACCGAACCAAAAGCCGCAGAAATGGGAACCATTCGTGGCGACTACTCTCACATGAGCTTCGGCTACTCCGACGCTAAGGGTATGGGTGTGCCAAATCTTGTCCACGCCAGCGGCAGCAAAGAAGAAGCCAAAAAAGAAATCGCTCTTTGGTTCGATCCTGAAGAGCTCTATGACTACTCTGATCTTAACGAAAAATTCACCCGTTAAGTTATCTTCATCCATATCCGGGGCGAGCCTCCCAGAAGTTTGTATTTTTGAGGTACGAAATACAATCCTTGCAACCATTCAAAGTATTCCCTGAGATGTTTCATCAGCCGATTTATTGTTACAAGTAAATCAGAATTGATACGGCCAATATTATATCAATTCAGGCTCAGTTGCGTCTCTGACTACATCCTTCCCCGTTTTACATCCGCAATTCAGAAGAATGGGTGCAGGCTTCCGTAAAACGCCCCGGTCTATATCTTTATCTATACGGCATCACGGCTGAACGCGAAAATTAGCGAGTTCATTCGCACCAGAAATACCAGTGTAGGCAGTTCTGGCACTTCGAACCATAGTTGATAGCCTAGCCCAATCAAAGTTATCGACTCATCCTAGTCGATCAGGCTTGCCGTGCGATTTCTCATTTTTCATGTCGATGGTTGCACGGAAAATAATCTCCAAAGAATTCAGTTTCTCCGTTAATAATTGTGTAATGACAGTTACAAGCAATAAATTCCCTGCCTACTATGACTACCAACCAAAAATCGTAATCAGAACCATCCTACTTTAGAAATGATACTTCTTCTATATCCTCAATTTTACTCAAGCCCGTGAGACGAAATTCTGGCAAATCGTAGGAAAGATTATTCCATATTTTGCTAAGCTTGCAAGGCAGGAAAACATTTTTATAAAAAATAAATCACTATTTATTCTAAACAGAAAGGACACTTATGGCAAAAGGACGTAGCGCCTACGGCTTTAATATTAAAGCCGCTAAACAGGCCGAGAGCATCATTCAAACTTGGCTCAAAGACAACAAATTTAACCCTATTGATCTCAAGGGTGAATCAGTCTATCTTAGTAAAAGTTTTTGGTCAGGTCGCAAATATTTTACCTATAAAATCAAGGATGATACCGTTAAGCTCTATGCTTGGACGCACGGCGTAGCTGGCGATTTTGATCTCGATACTGTCACAAATCAGGGCGTAGCTAAGGCCTTCCGCCAAATGCTCGCTGCACTCTTCCACGAGCTCAAAACCATCGAAAAATAGCAAAAACCGTCACCATTCTAAATTCGTCAACTTATATCTGACAATTCATGCCCACTAACAGCTATCCCAAACTTTCTCCACACCAAATCAGCCTAGCTGGCCAGACCAACTTTTTAGCACAAATATCGCAATCATAGTAATCAACCAGTTTAATACGTCGTGGCAAAACCAACTATCACCCGAGTGCCGACTTTATGATAATTTAGCAACAAAAACCCTAGCACTACTCTCTCAAAGTG
>CANOGH010000055.1 GCA_947565505.1 uncultured Candidatus Saccharibacteria bacterium
AGCATAGCACTATTCTTTTTTATTGTCTCTATCTGGAGTTGCGGAACAAGACCAATTATTTATTCAAAATCTATCAACCAATCTTTCGCACCACTCTGTCTCTATAATATTTGCCTTTTTCTACCTGTTCAGCTAGTACAATATTTTCTTTAATTCTGCTTTTACTCGCACAATATCACTCTCCCGCGTTGCATAGCTCAAAGAAAAGCGAATCAACGGTGGATATTTCATGATCTTGTCTAAATAATAATGCACGCAAAAATATCCTGTCCGCGCCATTATCCCTGCCTTCCCTAACGCCGCTCCCACCAGATGAGAGTCGACTCCTTCAATATAAAAACTCATCGTTGAATTCACTTCCTGACCCACCATTTTTGCCTTCGCACTCCCCCGCAAAAACTCATCTAACTCCCGAGCGCAATCCGCTAGCAGCTTCTTCTCCGTCCTACTTCTTCCCTCCAGCCAATCAACCGCCACCCCAAGCGCACAAATCTCCCCCCACGCCTGCAAACCTGGTTCAAAAATCGTGTGCACATGCTCTCTATTACTCATAGCACTCAACTCATACCGATCCTGAAAGACATCGTCCACCATTCCTCCACCCAAAAACCTTAATTGCAATTTTGGCACCAAATCCCGCCGTGCCACTATCATTCCTAATGACGGACCGTACATTTTGTGCGCCGAAAAACACACTGCATCTGCCTCTGTCTTCTCAATCATCTCACCTGTATGCGCCATCGCCTGTGCGGCATCCAAAATAATTATCCCTCCGTCCCGATGCACCTTTTTCACCACTTCGCGAGCGTTCTGCATTCGTCGTCCATCAAAGTTCGCTGCCACATTCACTACCACTACCGCACCCGCAAAATCCTCCCCCTCGGTTTTCAAGCTGCCATCAGCTTCTCTCTCCAGTACCACTCTCGGTACTCCCAAATTTTCACTCAACGCCATTGTCGCTAAAAACGGCGAATTATGTTCAATCTCTGAAGTTACCACCTTTTTTATTAACTCTGGCTTTATTTCGTTTAACAATAAATTAATGCCATACGTCGTATTAAGTGTAAAACTCACAAAATAATCTTTTGACTTTAACTTTAATAACTTTAATACCTTCTTCCGCGTTTCCGCCACTAGTTCATCCGTCTTCTCGCCCCACGGATATTTCGCACGCTCTCCACAAGAATTATGTTCGTAATAATATCTCTTCAAAGCTTCTACCACCGGCTTCGGCCGTAAACTCTGACACGCCGCATCTAAATAAATCGCTTTTTCCGCTAAATAGTCAAAATCTTTCATACTCCCATTATAACAGTCCAATCTTAAAATATATTTAAAATTTCCTTCTCACTAACAAATAGCTCACCTCTCTAATCAACCTGTCACAAATCACCGATTTGTAGCTCACTCATGTCACACATCCAAAATCCGTAACATCACCATGTTGCAGATTCTCTAACCCGTAGCATTTCTATGTCACAAGTTAACCAAACCGTAGCATATTTATGCTACACGTCACCGATTCGTAACATTATCGACAGCCAAATCACATAGACTATTTTTTGCAAGCACCCCGTCATAATTTTTGTTCGGGTAATCAAATTCTCATTTTTTCACAACCTGTGGATTACTGCACTAAAACTCTCAAAACCTGTTCGGTTTTTCATCATCACCTCTACACATTCGAGATATTTTTATTAATTAATTTCGCTTTTTATTTTTCTTAAACCTTACAACCATTATACCATATAAAGTATTTATGCTATAATCAATATATGAAAATAGTCTTCCCTGAATATCAAAACGCCACTATCAAACAAGCTCTCATGGTTCAACAAACCATGATCAAAAATCAAATACCCTTAAATCTTGGCAATTCTCAGCTTCCTCCCACACCAATTCAGGCGCTATCTGCCGCTAACCTCGATGAAGCCTGTCAAATGGTCAAAAATGGACAAGCCGATTCATTAATCGCTGGTATCGAACTTTCCTCCCGCGACGTCATTCTTGCCTGCAAAAAACATTTCGGTATGCAAGTTCTGCCTCCTCAAATCGCTAAACCGGTCGAACCCTCCATTGATAAAGTTCTCTCATCTCTCCCCGAGCTCGAGTTAGACCAGCCCAATAATCTCTCCATTACTAGCAAATTCAAACAAAAATTCTTCAACAAAAATACCACCCGCAAGAAATCTGCTCCAGAGCCCGCCCACACCACTTCACCCCAAACTACTACCCAAGACCCCGATCAGGACTTAATTGAAAAATCCGCCTATCACATTCCTGGAGTCACACCCGCTACTCCTCAAAATCCCCCAGCACCGACCTTGCCCAACGATTCCCAGCCAGCGCTCACTACTCTAACTCCTAAAAATCCGCCTTTAGCTTCCCAGCAAATTGAAACCTACAAAACTTTTTCTGGTCTTGCCGTTATGCAACGCAATGATGAAACCTATCTTCTTGCTGATATGGCCGCTTGCAAACACCCTAACGCAACTCAACTCACCGAAATTATCTGGCAAACCTACTCTTCTGCCCGCAAAATTCTTCAAACTGAACCCCGTATTGCCCTGCTCTCCTTTTCTACTCATGGCAGCGGCGGACGCGATGATACCATTGAACTTTGGCAAACCGTGCTCGCACAGTTTAAAAATTCCGGCCTTCTAATCGACGGCGAAATGCAACTTGACGCTGCCGTTGTCCCCGAAATCGGACAGACCAAATTCCCCGGTTCTCAAGTTGCTGGCCAAGCCAACGTGCTCATCGCTCCAGATCTCAATTCGGGCAATCTCCTCTATAAATCTTTTGAGCGTATTGGCAATTTTACCATCGCTGGGCCTATTCTCCAAGGCTTTAATTATCAAATTTCCGATCTTTCAAGAGGGAGCAGCGTTGCTGACATTCTCCTCACTATGGAAACCTTAGTTCGTCTCTGTCAAAAATAAGCTTTCATCCGTTATCAACACTTAAAGATCGCAAGTCAACTTGTTCCATTTTGGCACCAGTTCAATTTCTGTCGACTTCATTAAATAAACTCTTGGACCGTAAGTTAATCCAACAGTTTACAAACTAACGCAATTATTAACCCTTTTTCTCCTGGTTCACTTTCAGCAATTAATAAAGCTAAGGCCGTCATCGCTCGATCAGAGATCTTTGTCTCTCCGTTATCCGCCAAATGACAATCATTAATTGTCAAAAATACAATAAATAGTAACGCCCCAATCCGCTTATTCCCATCATAAAATGGATGATCTTTGATAATAAAATATAGTAAATTCGCCGCTTTCTCCGCCACCGTCGAATAAACATCTTCTCCATCAAAACTCTGATAAATCGCTTCCACGCTACCAGCAAAACCTTCACCTCTCAATTTACCAAACAATTCGCCACCGTTCACCATGCGCCGTAATTCATCAATATACTGCAAACATTCTTTCACCGTCAAAACGCGCGTTGCACTCTTTCCGCTATTAAATTTAATATGCCCATCATCAAACTCCTGCAAAGTCTTAAAACTCGTCGAATACCGTGCAATTACCTCTAGCACTCCATTCGCTTCACTGCCAGAAAGTTCACTCCTCGCCACCAAACGTTTCACCACGCCTAGTGCCCCCTCAATTTCCTCCAGTTTTTTCGCCGATAGCTCTTCTAGTCTCCGCCGATTCACTACTACTCCATCAGTAATATACCGCCGGAGCACCGAAGTCGCCCAAATCCGAAAATTTGTCGCCTTCCGCGAGTTCACTCGATAACCCACTGAAATCATTGCGTCCAAATTATACATTTTCACCTGTCGACGCACCTGTCGCTGCCCCTCTAGCTCAACTTGTTCCATTTTGGCACAAGTTCGACTTTCCTCCAATTCACCGTCCTGAAAAATCTTCTTCAAGTGCTTACTGATCGCCTGCGTCCCCACATTAAACACCTCTGCCATCTGTGCCTGTGTTGCCCAGATTGTCTGACTCTCCTCATCCAGATTAAACTGAATTTTCTGTTCACTGCCCTCATAGATTACTACCTGACCGACTTCTAACTCTGTCTCGTCTTTCAATTCCTCCATTTTCTCCGCGATCTCATCGTGTGTCTCCTGTCCTCCCTGAAAATGCGCCATCAACCGCGCCCGCTCTTGTTCTGTTAAGCTATCTCGCTTCATCTGGTTATCCATCATACCCCTATTATACACCATTCGCCCAGTTTCTCCTCAAATCCTTAAAATCCTCAGAATCTTCAAACCTCCTCCTCAATCCTCACAAATCTCTATTTTCCAAAATTTCCACACTCCCACCCACTTTCTTCAACTCATTTCTCACAAATCACCTAAAATACCCTCTGAAATCTTTTTAATTCACCAACATCTTTTCCCAAATCGTACTAAATTATTATATTTTTCTTAAAATACGTTCGATTTATCTCTGATTTTTCTAAAATCGCACATATTTCCCCAAACTATTTTCAACTCAGCTACATCCAAATTAGTCTTTTATCCTGACCACTACTTTGCTACAATTAACTTATGATTAAATTTTCTGGTACCCGTCAAGAATTTGGTAAATTCTATGGCGAAAGACTCAAATCTCTTCAGCATGATTTCTATTCTCATGTCAATATGCCTACTTTACGTAAACAGCTGAAAATTTACGAAGAATACTATCCAGAATTCATCGAGGAGCGTCTTGTTGCCGCCGAAACCGCCGGAGTTGATCCAAATTTCCTACTTTATGAAGATCTCGCTTCCTTTGTTGATATCGCCCGTCACCGCATCGAGCACCGGAAGCACGGTTGCACCATTTTTGCAATTCATGAAAACGAAAATGTTTTCGTAGGTCGCAATTACGACTGGTTGCCCCAAGCTCGCGAATTTTTCGAACAGTATGACATCAATATTACAGGTGCTCATCGTTATTTCTCCTTTTCTGACGAATCCGTCTGGAATCGCCATACTGGCAAGAAAAATCGCAAGCTTTATGCTGAAGATGCTCTTAACGAACACGGTCTCTACATCGGCCTCACTTATGCACATATCGACAAATGGGATTATGGACTTTCTCCTTCCCATATGATACTCTACATCGCCGAGCACTGTAAAACTACCCGTCAAGCCCTTAACGCTTTCCTGAAAATTCCTCTCGCCACCCCTAAAAACTTCCTCATTGCTGACAAATCTGGCGCCATCGCAGTCGTCGAGCACGCCGTCTGCGACCTCGATATTATTAAACCCAATGATCAAGGAATTCTTATCCAAACCAACCACTGTTTGTCACCTAAATTACAATCTCTTGACCAAATCTACGTCAAAAATCCTTGTCCGACATCCTTCGTACGCTACGAAGAAGCCAAATGGCTTATACAGACCCAGCTACCAGGCTTTCAATTCACTGATATCTGGCGCATTCTTCGTCAGTCACATTATGTTTATAATCGAGAAACCATCTGGTCACTCGCCCTACAGCTCAACACTGGTCGCTACAATCTTTACTCCGACACGGCCATGGGTCAAAAACAGCAAAAATTCAGTTTCTAAAATCCCAGCACTCAGCTATGTTAATAAAGCGACTACTTACGCTACAAAACATGTCGCTCAGCCAATACCATCCTAAAGCCCCCACTTTGTGGAGGCTTTAAACTAGAACAGTTCATCAGAAATACACTGATTACCTAACAATACAACGCACAACGTAGCCAAGATAACGATCAGTAGCACCAATATATAAATCATTTGAATTCATGCCAGCACCAAAAGCATGCGCTAAAATGGTAGCCGCCGAAGCACTCCAAGCGTTAGCATTAAATCCCAAACGATGGAAAGCCCCCGCCTGCGGTTGGATGATACCACTTCTCGTGTAATAAAATGGCGCAAGCGCCAAATTATATTCTTGATCAGGCGAAATAGCTGGCGTCCTGATTTCATCAGTTGCTACAGGCGTATCAAAGAAATCATAACCGTATAATTTAAGCAACTTATAAAAAGTGGGGCCATATTTAGAATCAAGACTATAAGTAGACATTTGGCTAGTAGGCAACCGCCAATTCTTTGGACAAATACTATTGCTAGCATTTACTGGATTATCTTTATTGGCAGTAATTTGCGTTCCTCCCGTCCCAGCCGTCGCCGTATTCCACTGATAATAATTACCGGCCAAATAATGAGCATCATAAGTCCCTCCGGCATTCAAATCATTAATATTATTCGGTTTAACCGCAATCACTGTATTCTCCAATTCCAAAGGAGTCCAATTTTGACCAGCTGTCGCCTGATAACCAGGTTGCCATCTCGTATTGGCAACATTCACAATGTTTTTACAATAATTAAAAATATTATCTCCAGGCCTACCAGAAATACGGTTGTCAGACGGTGACTCTGCATTCGGTGGAGTTGGAGTCAGACAAAGAGTGTTATCTTTTGGCGCCACCAATACATAATCTCCTAAGTTCCAACTTCTAGTACTAGTCGCCGGGCCACCGCCTTCTACCATTACTGGTATACTAGTTTCCGTCACGGTTGGCGGATACTGACTAGACTGATTCCAATCAGTCGTAATGTCAGTATCCGCGGCTTTTAGACCAGTTGCTGGAATGTCTAAAGCTAAGTTCTGCACCATCCAGCAGTTACCATCAGCTAGCTTACTTACCCAATACTTCTTGCCATCACGTGTATCAATCAGCTGTTTTGATACCGGATTCTTCTTATCTTCTAGTATCGGCGTGTTCGCACAGATACTAGAAGTCATATCCTGCATGTAGGTTACATCCATCAAGCTATGTAGCTTGATTGGGTTAGCGACCGCCGATACTACGACTTCGCCCGAGTAGTTACCAGCTGGCAGGCTGGTACTAACTCGGGCACCAAAGTTTAAGTCATAAGTATCAGCATGACCTTCAATCACTTTGCCAGTCTCAACGTTTAGTATTTCTGTGTCAGTAGTTGGTACAGCATTATAGCTCGTGGGAGTAGTGCTGGCGTTCACCAGACTATACCCCCAGGTATTGTCGGTGAACGCCGCAGGAAGAACATTCATACCAACAATACTGTTGATTTTGGCAGTTTGACTAGTACTAGTGAGTGCGGCATTATTATTGCTACTGGATAGTAAGATTCTATAGCCATCAGTATTGTTGGTAGATACCGTGAGCTTCGCACTGGATTGCTGGAATTCACCCGAAGTCTTCGGGGTGAATTCCAGGCTCACGCTTTTATCTAGCGCAATTGATACCACAGGACTAGAACTAATGTTAATCCTTGTTGATGCTCGGTCGCTAACTTCACCTTCCGCATTCGCCCCCATTCCTACCACTGGCAGCAGCAGGGCCACGAGGAGCGTGA
>CANOGH010000056.1 GCA_947565505.1 uncultured Candidatus Saccharibacteria bacterium
TTTGGCCGCCCGACCAGAGCGCCCTTTTACCGGTCACGAGGCAGAAGAACGAGACTATTCTGAAATTGAACACATGGAAAAAGGTGGTCCAATTGCGATTGCCGACCATTACGTGCTCAATGATGGCACTCCAGAGCAAATGCAACAGAAGCTTAAAGAAATTGTACAAAAGATTGGTTTTTAGCAGTTTTCTCTTTGAGAAATATTTTGGCTTTTGAAAGATGCATAAATTTAGCTTTTCGTCAACTAGTTAATGATGTGTTTGATGGTTCAGAAAGGTTGATTTCCGTGGTGCTGTTTTTACTATTTCCGGCGATATCAGTAGTAAATTAACCGAATTTTCTCCCACCAAAATCCCAGCACCACTCTTTCAAAGTGCTTATACTATAATTGTATCACAGATTTGGTTAAAAGTCAATAGAAAAATCATCAATTTTATCATTATTGCTTCGTACCCCTATAAATAGGTCTTTATTTTCACCAAATTAGGCAAATTCTTAGTAAATCATTCTAGTATTGTGGTAGTTTTGCGCATTGACGTCAAAATAAAAATACGAAGCAAGACTGACAGCTGTTATACGTCAAAAAATAATTAGAAAATGACCCCATGCCAACCTCGATCAACATCTCAAGCTTAAATTCCAAACTGTAATCTACCAGTCTCAAAAAAGCGAATCTAATTCCCTTCTTTAGCCACAAACGAGTGCACAATAGCAACGGCCAGCGCGTCGGCAGCATCATCGGGTTTAGGTACCGATTGCAGACCAAGTTGCACTCGTACCATTTCTTGAATTTGCGGTTTATGGGCTTGCCCATAGCCACAAATAGCATTTTTAATTTGATTAGGTGCATACTCAAAAATTGGCAAATGATTCTGTCGCGCCACTAAGAGACAGACGCCACGCGCTTCAGCCACAGAGATACCAGTTGTGATATTTTGCTTAAAAAATAATTTCTCAATCGCCATCACTTCGGGACGATCCAGTTGGATAATTTCGTTGAGTGAATTATAGATATCCTCTAGCCGCTCCGGCAAAGGGGTGTGCGCCGGCGTTGTAATTACACCATAATCAATGGGACGATTTTTTTCAATCACACCAAAACCACAAATTCCTGTTCCGGGATCAATTCCTAAAATTCGCAAAACCCTACTTCCTTTTTATCTCTTACGATTATAGGTGATAATTGCAGAAAGGTAAAGCCGGGAATTCGGGAATTAATGAGCATGGGCTTGCCTTACGGCAAGCCCATCAGTACCACATTATAATGTGCAAAAACCAACATCCTCGGAGCAAACTCCAACAGGTTATCACCACAGTCTGCTGTTCTGTTGGTCTTTGGATAGTTTCTACTCCAGTAGAACGTAGAGTGTTCTTTACTTATCTCTCTCGAGGCAAATTCTATCGAATCGCGGTAGCCATCTGTCGTTCCGTTGGTTGCGAGGGTTAATTTTATAAACTATCAACTATGATATTAATTAAAATTTCGCTTTCTTTCCTTAGACGTCAATTCAGAAACACAAGCAAGCCTGTTTTTCTGCCCACATACCCACGAGGTTGCCAGTCGGGTGAGCATAAACTGGAGTTTATGCAGATTCTTCGTCAATTGTAACCATGTTCGCTGCTACGTTGTTAGGTCTAACCAATTGCGTACTCCGAAATAACCGTTTGTAGCTTGCTGGAAAAATCACTCAGATCGTGAGCCTTCAGATAAGCTTCCAGCCTCAAGCCCAGTAAACTTAAATTAGGAAGAGAGGTGTACAGTTCTATTTCGCGTTCAGTTTGTTCGTAGTTCTCATGGTAACGACAAACTACCAGCCAACTTGGGTGTTCGCTATCAACTTTGCAATGCACATCACCCTCATATATCAGCATCTCGTCAAAATCTGACGGATCAAGATTTTCTCCTCGATTATTCGTAAAGGTCAACGCGTCATCAGCCATGAAGGCACAGAGGTATCTTTCGTCAGCTTGATAATAATCCGTACTCCACGGTTCACAAATTTCCTCTCCCAGTTTTTTGTAAACTCCAGTAAAACCAAATTGGCGGATCAGCTCGTGAGTTGGAGGCTCGCTTCTAATTCTGCTAGTTACACCACCAGTACTGTCGTGACCATCAAGTTCTAAAATTCCATTGCGCAACTTATAGGTACGCCGGTAGCCAGAATCTGCATGACGAACTCTGATATGCCCGTCAACCGGAATATCGTTGCATTGAGAGATTTGGATTTTTGCCTCCCAACTCTGGAATCGAAATTCGTAGCCAGAGTTAGAAATTGCACCCTCTATCATAGAGTTACAGTGTTTTGCGTTTACAAACTTACAATTACAGATTTCTACTATATTCATGTTGTCAGATCTCCTTGCGTATGAGCCCGCCGGCAAATTTGATTTGACGAACGAAAACAGTCACTATCTGTCAGGCTAACATTTCCAGATATAATCCCGGAGTGATGTCGCCAATTTAGCGAGTGCGATTCCGTACGGCTAAAAACAGCTTATAAAAAATAGGCTGGATTTGGCCATACAGAATCAACACCCCCCGGAGTAAACCGCGAGAAAATGAAATCCAACTGAAGAAACGAAAGGCTACTGGTTTTTTCAAGGAGCTAATAGTCTTTTTGCATTAATAAACTACCTTATCTTTTTATTTTATCACAACTGTCGTCAAATGTCAATAGATTTTTTGATTTTTAGTTAGGGATTTTAGTAGAATTCTGGAGATTTTGCGGATTTTTCTGTCTCTAGTATTGACTTTTTTAGCATTTTGTGCTTATCACGAGCTATTCGTTGACGTATTTAATCAAGGTAGTTCTAAGATCGCGTACCGGGATCACGAAGCTATCCTTAACGGTCGCAGGCGCAATGGCATGGGCAAAGCCAAGCTTTTTTGCCTCAGCGATACGCTGATCCGGACGAAAGGCTGAGCGAACTTCTCCACCTAAGCCCACCTCGCCAAAGACCACGAAATCTTCGGAAAGTTTTTTGCCGGCCACTGCAGACGCCATCGCCAAACACACTGCTAGGTCAGCCGCTGAATCTTGCACTTTGAGCCCGCCGACCACGTTAATAAAAACATCTTTGTCACTAAGCTTCAACTTAGTGCGCCTTTCAACAACTGCAATCAGTAGATTTAAGCGATTAATATCAAAACCCGAACTGGTGCGTTTAGGGTAGCCAAAATTAGTAGGAGTGGCTAGGGCTTGAATCTCCACTAGGATCGGTCTCGTACCTTCAAGCGTGGCTAAAATGATGGAGCCGTCGGTATTTTGGCGCTCGGAGAGCAGAGCCGCCGATGGATTCTCAACTTCCGCCAGACCAGTTTCATTCATCTCAAAAATTGCCGCTTCATTGGTGGAGCCAAAACGATTTTTGACGGCCCGAATAATCTTAAAGCCACCATAACGATCCCCCTCAAAATTGAGGACAATATCCACCATGTGCTCCAACACTTTGGGTCCAGCCAGTGTACCTTCTTTAGTTACATGACCGACAATGATAACCGCAGTATCTGAAAGTTTGGCGGCGCGAATGATTAAATTGCCACAGTTAGTTACCTGGGAAACCCCTCCTGGAGCTGACGCAACTTCAGCTAGGGTAAGGGTTTGGATTGAGTCTACAATCACCAGATCAAACTCACCCTCTTCGATTGTTTTAGCAATATCGTTCGCCGAGGTACTACTCGCAAATTTCAAATTATCATTTTCAGCGCCCAGACGCATTGCACGCAGTTTCACTTGGCCAGCCGATTCCTCTCCGGATATATATAAAACCGTACGATTTTCAGCTACACAGGCACAGATTTGCATCAAAATGGTAGATTTACCAATTCCCGGTTGTCCAGCTAGGAGGGCCACTGCTCCGGGGATAATTCCGCCGCCCAGTACAACATCAAGATCGTGGAAGCCGGTAGAAATACGTTTCTTATGGTCGGTGACCTCTAGTTCTTTAATTGAGACGAAATCTAACCGTTTACCAGATGAACGCCCCCGCGAAACCGCCGATTTACCATCATCACCGCTCTCCTCAAAATGCTCAATCAGCGAGCTCCAAGAACCACACTTATTGCAGCGACCAGTCCACTTAGGGAACATGGCGCCACACTGCTGACAAACAAATTGGAGATGATTTTTCATCTCGCTGGTAATTCCCTTTTGGCTACCAACATACGATTACTGTCACTACTAAAGTCGTCGTTAATACGCTTACCGAAGAGAAAATTCGTCAGCATTTGATAGGTAAGTAAACCAACCGTCTTACCATAGCGATCAATGACGATAAAAAAGTAACTATTAGTGCGGAAGAAAGCCGCCAGTGCCTGATTTAAGGTGTAATCTTCACGTACGAAACAAGCACGACGCTCCATAAATTCACCTGCCCGGTGGGTTTCTTTCTCTTCTAAGCTGTTTAGTACGGCTGTATGAATAATACCCACCACCTCATTAGTGTGATCTACTACCGGAAAATGCGAAAACCCAGATTTATATAAACGGTCTAACATTAGTGGTCCCAAAATTTCGTCATCATGCACATAAGTGATAGCTTCTTTTGGGAGCATAATCTCGCCTACCGTAACAGTCGCAAAACTCATCACCGAAGCCAGTAAATTGCGCTGCCTGCCTGATAATACAGTTTTAGGAGTACGCTTGACTACATCCAAAAATTCTTCGAGTGTCTTTGGGGCGCATGCCTCAGCACGAGACGGTTCTACTACTTGATAAGTATTCGTAGTGGATGGCTGGACAGATTCAGCTATAGTTTCGGAATGGTAATGATTTCGCTCACTCATTGTAGCCTGATTGTTCTGGCTAGCCAAGTCGGGGGATTTATAAGGAAAAGCGTAAGTTTTAGGAGTAATCGTTTCGCTTTGGCTGTTGTAGCGATTGTTAGTGCTCCATGCGGAGCGCGCTTGCTCACTGTAATAATCGGAATTTGGTGAAATCGCTTGGTCTTCGCTATTAGGCTCTTCAGCCCCATAAGTATCCGGAGCGTTCTGCATACCCCTTGCTAAATCCTCCCGCCGTTCGAGCGCCGAGGCTTCTGGCATCTGATCCTGAGCATTTTCCTGAGACTCCAGTGAACTAACTGTCGTCTTAGTCTGATTTTTATTGCGGCGTTCTTGACTTTTTTGGCTAATTTTAGCTCCCAAGCGTTTAAAAGCTTGACCGATTGCCCGAAAAATCTTCGCTATTCCACGTCCTAGTGCTTGAAAAAATTTCTTGATACCTGTAACAATTTTCTGCAAAATCTGCCCGATCATATTCCATTACCTCCGTCTTTCTATCTCCATTGTAGCACAATCTGATTCGTCCGGCAACAACTTTCAAATTAGCCCTCCATTTATTAACAGTCTAATAGATTTTTGAGATTGTCCTGTTATAGAAATCGGTGGTTTTATTCTGATTCCAAGTGTTATCTTGAGAAATTTAAGTTTATTGGTATGATAATTAGAGTGACTTCAGCTACTTTTTGGTTCAAGCCTAAGCAATACTTTTGCTGCTCGGATGCAGACAAACTGAACACCTAAGGCGGTTTTGAAAGTTTTCACCTCTCGCTTGTGGCTTGGAAAGTTCTTTGCTATAATGAGGTGAGTTAATTATACATACTTGAGCGAGGAGGCTTATGGATAAAAAATTAGGAATTATCGTTGGTGTGATTTTAGTGGCATTTGCAGGCCTAGTGGGTGTTTCTTTCATGCAAAGCCAGTCTGCAAAAATTGATTACGATAAATATGATATTGATGCCCTGATTGAGCCAGATGAAGCAAATGGCAACATTGGCGATTTAGTAACTGGCGATCGTAACGCACCGGTTATCCTGTTTGAGTATGGTGATTATCAGTGCGATGCCTGTGCGCCAATGAATCCCTACGTTAATCAGTTAGTTGAGGAGTATGACGGTCAGCTTGCAGTAGTTTTCCGTACGGATATCATGGACTATCACCAGAATGGGACCGCTGCGGCTTCGGCTGCCAATGCGGCCGCTTTGCAGGGTTACTGGAAAGAATATAAGGATAAGCTCTTTAATGACCTGGATGACTGGTTTTACTCCAGTGCCAATAAGCGCCAAGACCAGTTTGAAGAGTTCTTTTTAAATGTTAGCAATGGTCAGGGTGACTTAAACAAATTCCGCCAAGATATGCGCAGCAAGGATGTGTCGCAGAAAATTAAGTTTGATAATGGACTGTCAGAGCGACGCGGGATTGAATTCACGCCAACTTTTTACCTGAATGGTGAGCATATGGATCAACGCAATAAAAGCACGCCAGAATTTCTGGAAGAGCTACGAACAAAGATTGATGCAATTTTGAAAGAAAAAGGCATTGAGGTTAAGAAAAAGTCTTAGTTTAATCTGTTTAAGTATTTTTGAAGTGCCTATGCTTGATTTTAGGAGCAAGGTTTGTTAGAATAGTACAAGTTGCGTAAATAGAGATTGGTCGATTATTGTTATATACTCTATGGTCGCGACCGCAATTAAATAGGAGATTTATGCGTAAAAGACTGAAGCGAGTTGAAACACGCCAAAAGTCGCAACTTTTGATGGCTCCTTGGTTCGAGTTTATTGAAACTGAACTGAAATAGTCTCAAGAGCGCGCAAACGCACCACTGCTCAGAGTTTAATTTTGGGTAGTGGTTTTTTGATACCTGAGCCGGATTTCTTATGTTTCACAATTTGCCCTAGGGATGTTGATTTCTCTATCTCAATCTGACTCTTAGCTGACCTATTTGGCAAAATAATTGTTTAAAATTGATTAGTTACCTCTGTTTTTTAATTGTCGTGCTCCTAGTCTGCTGAATTAACATTGTTAGATTAGTTAAGCTTCTTTTTTGCAATATTGTTGTATTTTTATCAAAACTTGGACACTTTTGGCTATTCTGTCCAAATTTGGACACTTTTCCCCAAAATGTCCATTT
>CANOGH010000057.1 GCA_947565505.1 uncultured Candidatus Saccharibacteria bacterium
ATCAAAACCCCTCCATTCCAGATCTTTGACCAGAATGGACTTTCATCAAATACGTTATCACCTCCTTGCAAATCGGAGTCACCAAAGCAACCTACACCATCTACTAAGCCTAACAATCGCCGCCTGCTTCCCGGCAGACCATTCGATCCACGTGACACAAACCTTGCGGTACAGCCCTTGTTCCAAACTGGAGGTATTTTATCCAAAAGACAAAAAGCGGCACCGCAAGGTGCATTACTCCCATTCACAATTTGATAGACCGCTTACAAAGGATCCCAGCTTGCTTATGCGATACCGCTTATTGCTGGCATCAACGCTCGCAACCGGCCAATCTAAGTTACCAAATTGTGACAAAAGTAATGCACTCCTATTATAGCACAAGCATATATATTTTGCAGCCCTTTTATGAATTACTTTTCCTCAATCTTCATTATCTCTATCAAGATACCCCAAAAAACTTACCGCACTGCTGAAGTTAAACTATCTAATACCCCCATCGTTACCGCAAAAAACCAAGCCAAACCAAATAATACTATATAGATAATCATCACGCAAAATTTCGATCTAGCATAGTTCCGTAAATTTAAATTTTCCGCAGTCAATGCGAACACGATTAAACAAATCCATCCGATCACCGGAATCGCAAACAAAATCTCATAACCGAAATACCCCCACATCGAAATCGGTCGATATTCTTCTGGTATCCGTTCAAGATTATTTGCCATCTTTATAAAAACTCCTTTTTGTTTTAACTTTTTCTACTGTTATCATAATCAATTTATGCTAAAAAGACAAGCCTATCCCTGCGACATTTTTGTGAAATTTCTGAGTCTCTTTTTTCTGAAACCGGTAGCCAGTCTAACCAATTTATGGTTCGCATTTTCGCCAATTCCCTAATCTTCTGTTTACCTCTTAGACAGCTCCGTCCCATAATCAATACTACTTCCTTACAGGCAATGTTTTAAATCGCAGAATCAGATGACTTTGTACTGCAAAGATTTCTTTGTAGCAAACCATAGTAACCGTTAACTCACAATACTATCTATATTTACTACCAGCTATGTAAAAATATCACACGGCAACAACTCACGCAATACATTGTGTGAATTATATTATTGGGAGAAAGAGGCAAACTAAGCCACAAAATGAATTGGGACCGAATAGTAAATGTTCAGAGGAAAACCTATTTCACCCAGCTCAACGCCGAAAATCCCACGCTAAGTGTCTATAAGCCAAGAACAATCTCTACTAGTTTTGCGCTTGAAATCCCACCCGAACTGTGCGAGAATATAGAGGTGAGGCGGTGATTTTGATCTTTGGCACCGCCTCATTTTTTATGCCATGCTGTTTTATACTAAACAGACCCCGTTCTCTCTGTCATTACAATAAGGAACATGTGGCATGAAAGCCTGAGTCTCTTCCCTATTTTCCTCTCCATCGCTTCGAAAAGAAATCATTACCAAAAGCTCAGAAGAGCTGCTTTTTTATTTCCATACTCAACCGCCCAATCGCCTCTAGCTCCGCGCTGCTCCGTCCACCGAGAGAATATCCCCGGTAATATAGCTCGCCATCTCACTCGCCAAGAACAAAAAGGCATTTGCAATGTCCCGCGGTTCACCAATCCTTCCTAGCGGTATGGTTTTAATCAGGGGATCGATCATTTCTTTCGGCAGGCTCGCTACCATGTCAGTGTTGGTAATCCCTGGCGCTACCGCATTCACCCGAATTCCAAATGGCGCTAATTCCCTCGCCAAAGATTTCGTCAGACCATTCACCGCAAATTTACTTGCCGGATATCCCACTCCCGCTGGCTGACCATAAATGCTCACCATCGAAGAGGTATTCAAAATCACGCCCTCATCATGCTTCTTCATTCCTGGCACCACAGCCTTAGTGACATTAAACATCGCTTCGACATTTACTGCCATAATCTTAGCAAATTCCTCCGCACTCGTCTTCTCAATTGGCTGATTAGCCGAAATCCCGGCATTATTCACCAAGATATCAATCTTGCCATATTGACTAATAATTTTAGCAATCGTCTCTTCGATCTCTGCATAATCGCTAAGATCTGGCCAATAGCCATCCGCCTGAATCTCCAACTCAGCCAATTCCCGCAAAGCCTTCTCCACTGTCTGCTGCCGAGAACCAAATAGTATCACCTTGGCGCCATTCTCCGCAAAAACTTTCACCGTCTCAAAACCGATCCCCCGCGTCCCCCCAGTTATAACTGCAATTTTATCTTTTAACATTTTCTACTCCTTCTTCTAATAATGATATAATCTGCGCACCATGTTGCTCAAAAGCCTCTCGTACATCTGGTCTTTTTAGCCACACAAAATCTTTCGTATGCGCCACGTATCCCACCCGCCTTCGTAAAACTCTTCCTGTCGGCTTCCGCGCCGTCACGTTCTCTTCTCCTTCCTCATACTCATACTCTTCCAAAACCAGTATATCCCCTGGCTCGCACTCAAAATCATCAACCCGATACTCAAAAGTTTTCTGACCGCTCTGTACTTGTTCAAAGTATTCTCGACTAATTTTCTTATAGACCTCTCGCATTCTACCTCCTCTCTAACTCCCCTAATTGTAACATACCTTCCCCATTATTTAAAGCTCGTCACTAAATCTTCTACTGCAAACTGCTTCTTCCCAGCGATCTCTACTTCTCGTCCGTCAATCTCCAAACTATAAATTCCCTGCTCTAGTTTATTACTACTCAGAATCAACGTTCGAAATTCCGCTTCCGCTTCAAAATCAAACACCACTTGTCCGTCTTCACCCTTCAAAATCACGTTCACTCCCTCCATGATCTTACCCTGAAAAGTAAAACTAATCACATACTGCTTCGAATTCATCTTCGGCATTTCTAGCATGTCCGGACCATAGTCTCAGAATAAAATCACAAAAAAATGAACATCAATCTATGTCTATCATGCAAATAGGGTTCTCAAACCCCAATCTCAACTGACAAAGGCGCCGGGAAATCCAGCGCCTTTTAGATCCTTTAGCTAAAGGAAAATTAATCGCATCCATCAAGCATCCGTCACTTCGCTGACAATATTTATTGTAATTCTGCCCAAGCCTTCTTATAAGCCTCGGCCTTGTCCACTACGTTACCATGGTTGGAATCAACCTCAGCATAAGGAACGCCATCGAAATATTTCACGATTTCCTTACTCTGCAGAAACTCGTCCTGATCACCTTTACAGACAATCACGCCCCGAGTCCGTTCGTAGACTTTCGGAGCCTTCGCAAAGGCAATGCTCCACAGCTGATCACCGAATGCTGACAGCGTAATTTTGTCTCCATCTGGTAATACCGGAAACGGCACCACACTCAGCATACCGAAAGGCACTGATAGTGCTTTCAGAAACAGTGATCCGGCAATGGCAGCCGCTCTGGCGCCCGGTCTCAGTAAACTGGCATCTGGCTCCGGGTTAACAGCATAGGTCTCAACATTTGGCAACATTACCTCGGCATAACGCCCCACGTAGTCACCAATCGATATCCCTATGACCCTAACGCGATCGTAGCCTTTCCGTTGCGCATCCATCACGACATCTTTCGCAGTTTGCTCGATGCTATAGCCCAAATTACGGTAGCGCACATAGGTAATACCATCTTCCTCTGGCAATTCATCAGTCAGCCAATGATCAAACGAAGCCTCTGCCTGATTAAAACAACCCGGCACCGCATAGTTCATTGTGCCTCCAGGCTTCGCCTCTCTGCCAACCACTAATTCTGCCCCATTACTGTTAGTAACGACTGCAGCTAACCGCACCATCAAAAACAGCGCCGTGTTCAAAGCTAAAATCATACGTTTCCCTCCTTTTTTGATTTTCTGTCTTTTCATCCTGTCACTCCTCCTTTCAAACAGGACCACACCAAGGTTTTCCTCGGCTTCCAACTTCTTGCTACAAATTGCTTGATATGATTACTGTAATTTACTCCTCAAAAACAGTTACCTTATGCACTTATTTATGAGGTATATCTCTATTGTATCACACCGTAAGCATTTTGTCAATAGTTTTTGCATATTTTGGGTCTTGTTTCATAAACATTTTAAGTGTTTTGTCTCTGTTTTTGCGAAAAATACATCGAGTTTACTGTCTAATATTTATCAACCATTCTTGCTGCTTACAGGTGTACATACATTGTGTACCAAATTAGGATTTTACTAGTTCTTTAGCCTAAAACAGGAGTAAATGTTTGTGAAACAAGGCCCATATTTTGACCTGTATTCCATAATTATTACGCTACCTTTTTAAAAAAGAGAATTTTAGTGTGATACATTAAGGTCAAACCTATTTTCAGGAATAAAACTTACATTTTAAACCTTACTCTGCAATTAACATACTTTCTTAAAGAGAAGCATTTTATATGTAGTAGATTGAATCCAAAATCAAACGCCGAGATAAGATCCTTTTTCACCTTAATATTTTTCGTTCCTATTTTTATAAATTCCCCACAGAAAACTACTTGATTTTTCAGTTGGCGCTTGCTATAATGAAAACATTAAGCCTGCGGGCGTAGCTCAGTTGTTTAGAGCGCTTCCTTGCCAAGGAAGAGGTCGAGAGTTAGAGTCTCTTCGCCCGCACCATAGATGCTTTTTCAGATTCTGAAGAGCATTTTTTATTGGCTTTGTATCTTAAAAATGGGCTGATTTTACGAATTTTAATTATTTTTTCTTCGTTAATAAAAAATCCGTCAGGAAATGCTAATAATTTAAATTTTCTCACATCTTCAGGGGTAAGGCTCCAAAAGTTAGTTCCTAAATTATCTATAAACTCTAAAGCAAACTTGATAAACTTTTCTCTACCCTTATTGTCCGTATTCGCAATGGTCTCAATTTGATTCTCAAGGTCATTGATTTCTTCAACCTTACGTTCAATGCTTTTCTCTATCTCAGTAATGACGTAGGAACTTGATACTGCACTCAATTTATCTACAAGTTCGTTCTTCTGTTTCCTTACTTGCCTTAATTGTGTGTTTAATTGGGCTAACTTTTGTTCTCCAGTAGAAGATTCTAATGCCCAAACTCTTTTTAATTGCTCAATATAGTTATCTCTACTCTCCTTAGTAAACTCCAAATCGTCCAGTATATCAGCAAAGTCCTTATGGAGTATATCTCGCTTGATACTACAACCACATAACCTACACCTATAATAACCGTATTTATGATTCTGTTTATTGGTGACTCTGAAGCCAACGAACTTACCTCGATTCTTGAATCCTGTTCTACCTCTTAATTCTTCCTCATGGTAGCACTTCTCGCATAAAGTAATTTTGTTTAAAGGAAAAAATGGGTTACCTCCTGGCTTTGGACCAACTTGGGTTTTCTTCTTATTAAACACAATTTCTTTAATGCGCTCGTGCTGCTCTTTCGTAATCAATGGCTCGTGCAAGCCTTGTTCACACCTTGCTTTGACTTGTTTGTTTATCTCAATAATGCCACAATAGTAAGGGTCAGTAACAATTTTTCTCCATTTATCTAATTGATACTTGCAATGCTTGCTATCCTTAACTACGCTCAAGTTATTAAACTCTGCCAAAGATTCCGATAATCCGACTAGCCCATTGCTTAAGCGATTCAGGACACTCCTCATGAATTCACCTATAACTGGCTCGACTTTATGCACAGCAGGTCTGTCTCCTGGCATATAGCCTAACTTCGGATGAGACGGATAACGACCTTCTAAGACCGCAGTAGTGTCTCCATTTATAGATTTTCTTTGTCTTTCCTCATTGCTGCCTTCAGCGACAAAGTACTTCATAAAACGCATCATTTTGGATGTCATATCGCCAGTATTGAGCTGATTATCGCAAGCATACCATACAGTAACACCTAACTTACCAAACTCTACTTCATAGTAAAATGCCTCTTGAATCGACCTCATAAATCTATCGGGTTCATCCACAATGAGATATTTAACTCGTCTATGCCTCTTACAATAGTCCAGCATTTCTGCAATGTCTTTACGACCAATATTTGTTCCTCGCTTACTCGATACGCTACCAGACCAAATGCCATCTTTTGGCACATATACACCTAATTGTCTTGCTGAAGCCTTAACTGATTCACTTTGACGCTTTAAGCTATTGTTCTTTAATTGCTCATCACTAGATACCCGACAGCAGGCAATAGCCCAGTCTCCTTTCTCCACAGGATACCTCCTTTCTTTTATATTACGCATTATATTACACAATATTATTCGACTTTATAAAAATATTATAGGTGAATACAGCGAGGTCATAAAGCTGTTCGCTTAAATATTGCTTATCTTCTTTTTCTGAAATTTTCATCTATAAACCACTAGATGAAATTTTCTGGATAGTCGTCTTGATTCAAGTCATCCTTCAAGTAAGGATTCTTTTCGCCGTTTATGTAGAGCTTCTGAGAATTATGTCCTCCAGTCTGAGCTTCAATCCAGCCATCTTTGATTAGGTTCTGGATAATATTCAGCACTTTGGTTGTACCAATGCTTTTGTTATGTTCAGCGAAGCCCTTTGAAACTTGACTTTTATTTAAACCTGGATTATCAGCGATATACTGATAAACATCCAATTTTGTCTCCTTATACC
>CANOGH010000058.1 GCA_947565505.1 uncultured Candidatus Saccharibacteria bacterium
TATTCTTTTTTATTGTCTCTATCTGGAGTTGCGGAACAAGACCGTGTTTTTTTGTAAGAATGTCTAGTTTTAAGCGGATTTGAGTCTTTTTACTAACTAGATTATTGGTTTTCTTCCGCTGCCATCCACTCCGCCCACTCGTCAAAAGTGATGTCATGATGCTGAAGATATTCCGCCACTTCTTTGCCAACGTAACGGTAGTGCCAAGCCTCGTAATCGAAGCCGGTAATTTCTTCTTTGCCTTTTGGATAGCGTAAAATAAAACCATATTCATAGGCGTGGTCCGCCAACCACTGCGCTTCTGGTAAACTAGCGAAATTGTCAATTGTGCCACCTGGCGTAAAAATATCTAGGGCTAGACCCGTCTGATGTTCAGAATGACCCGGTTTAGCGGCGTACTTCAGCGCCTCCACCTCATTCATCCGACTAAGGTAATCGTTTAAAACTTCCTGCTGACCCAAATAGTCTCTATATCCACTCGTAACATACAGCCGTAATCCAGCCGCCGCTGCTGCCGTATACATATCCTGAAAATGTTGGTAAGCTACCTCATTAATTAATACTGAAGGCGCTCCGTACTGCGCATCCATCTCAACCAGTGGGGGCGCAAAGTCAGCATCGAGATAATAAAACTTATTCACCAACATCAGCTCGCCCCACTCAGGATCTGTCGGCTCAGCCTGTTCATATACCGGTCTGGTGTGCCCCGCATTGACGCGTTCGACGAGATCACGTGTTGTTATTTCGGCGTCAATCTCGCTAGCTTCGCCCTCAAAGGGTACTAAAACATTATCAGCAATCTCATCACGCCGACTAGCCAGTGCTGCAAAATAAGCCGCACGCTTGGCAGGGATATAGTAAGGGTCAAGCATAACCTCAAACATTTTATGATCATAAGTCAAACTAGTTTCATAATCTGGGTGATTAACTAGTAGCACGATCTCTTCGGGAGTGAACTGCTTGGACACTTGTGCGAGCAGATACTTCTGAAAATTTTCCGCCCGAAATTCGGGAGCATGCAGCATTGCCAAAATATTCGGATCATGACCCCTTACAAGAATATAATCAATATCAGCAGGGCTTAGCAGTTTGACAATTTCGCTGGCTTCATCCTGAGTGTAACCGAGCTTTTCTAAACTGTGCGCAGGATTTTGCAACGTCGCCCAAAAGGTTGCCCCTACCACCAGAACGAGGAGCAGTAAAGCGACTATCTGTTTCTTTCTTGCCATTTCTTATATCCTTCAATTATGATAAATGGACCGACAAAAGTCACTAGAGCGACCAAACCCAACATGACGGGTGGCACTGGCACAATCCCCAAAACTGTACGCAGAGGACCAAAGATGGCGAGAAGCTGCAAAATAATCGCTACGAACATGGCGGCATGAAAACTATGATGTTTGACTTTCACCCGCTTCCAGGCAGCATCGTGAATCCCTCGCGCTGTCACCGCACTACTCCACTGCATAACGACCAGCGCTACAAACGCCAAGGTATTAGCTTGCGCCGCCGATCCAGTGATATTTAAAGTCACGAAATAGGTACTCAAGGTGAAACTAGCCATAATAACTGCGGTAATAATCATGCGTCGAATCATGAAACCAGGTAGAATCGGTGCGTCCTTAGACTCCGGCTTATTGCGTAAAACTTGCTCTTCGGCCGGCTCTAGGCCAATTGGTATAACCATCAGTGAATCGGTAACTAAATTAATCCAGAGAATTTGAATGGGAGATAAAAGGTGGCCATGAGAAAATATTAGGGCACCCAGCATGGTTAATACTTCACCAGCATTAGTGGCCAGAAGATAGGTTAGCATACGCCGAATATTAGCTAAGACTGTACGACTTTCCTTAATTGCTGCGGTAATATTCTTAAAATCATTATTGAGCAAGATAATATCACCAGCGTCCTGCACAATGGCCGGGCTGTCTCCCATTGCAATACCCACATTGGCGCCAACGAGTGCAGGCACATCATTAACCCCGTCTCCCGTCATAGCGCAGATTTCGGTGTGCTTGATTGCTTCAAGGAGGCGATACTTTCCTTCAGGAGTTACACGGGCAAAAATTACAGCTTCCTTCACCATCTCTGCAAGCGCATCATCCGTGACTTTGATCAATTCTGAACAATCCAACACTTCAGAAAAACTTTTGACTAAGCCTAGCTCTTTACCAATACTAAAAGCGGTGTTAGCGTGGTCACCGGTAATCATCTTGGTCTTGACGCCCATCTTCAGGTTACGCCTAATTGCTTTGGCCGCCTCCGGACGCACTGCATCCGCTACGCCAATTAATCCCACAAATTCCAAACGGTCACTCTGCTTTAAGCGAGTCAACTCGTTAATTTCACGATCAATCGGGGCCCTAGCTAAAGCAATGACCTTGTAGCCCTGATCCGCTAAGACATCAATTTGCGCCATAATGGTCTGCTTGGTGGCTGCTTTGAGCTCGGAACGTTCTATAACCACTTCAGGCGCGCCCTTCAGATAAAGTGTATAGCCCTGACCACGATAAAGATTGCCTGATAGTTTGAGCTTCTGATCAAAAGCGTAAGTTTTGATCAGCTCGCCTGCTGGAGCCGCGATTTTATGCGCATCAATATAGGACGCAATGCAAACATCCAGAGGATCTATGCCCAAAAACTCAGATTGCCCAGCTCCAGAGGTGGACGACAACTTTGCGCCATATAGAGTTAGTAGTGCTGCTTGCTGGTCATGTAAGGGCCAAACAACCTGCATTTCTAACCGGTTTTTAGTAAGCGTTCCGGTTTTATCACTAGCGACCGTCGTCACGACACCAATTGACTGAATTGCCTTTAACTCCTTAACTAACGCCTGCTGCTTTGCCATACGCGCCGCCGCTAAGGCCAGGATGATTGAAATTGCAATCGGTAAGCCTTCTGGAACTGCAGAAACCACCATAGCGAGCGTAAATTTCAAGGCATCAACCATATTAATACCGTTAACTAGCTGCATGATGAACGCAATGCCCGCCAGCAAAATCACCACTACGGCAATTTTAATCACAAGACGATGAATTTTTGCCTCAATTGGGCTAGACTGTTGGGCACTAGAGGCTAAAGATGCAATCCGACCATATTCCGTATGATTACCAGTAGCAGTAACTATAATTTTACCACTGCCAGTAATCACGAAAGACCCGGAAAATACCATGTTACGTTGCTCAAAAATCTTCTTTTCTCCGCCGATCGCACGAGCATCTTTAGCGATCCCCTCCGACTCGCCAGTTAACATCGACTCGTTAGTAAGCAAGCCAGATTCTGAAATAATACGCCCATCGGCTGGCACTTTATCACCTTCTCGCAAGATCACGATGTCACCAGGCACCAAGTCTGTCGCCAAAATTAACCGCTCTTCGCCTGCTCGTAAAACGTAATTTTTCTGAACTGTGCTATGCTTCAGCGTGCGCAGAATCCGATTAGTCGAGGCTTGCTGTGCATAATAAATAACCGCATCCACAGCAATAATCACTGCAATCGTAGCAGCTTCAAGAAAGTTCCCCTGAATGAGAGACAATCCTAGAGCGACAAAAAGCACTGCCATGAAAATATCCAAAAAAGGCGCTAACAATCGTCGCCAGAGTGGTGTGCCTACGACCTGCAAAGCATTTTTACCATACTGTTGCTGGCGTTTAGCCACCTCACGTTCCGACAAACCTGTATCTGGGTCAGTTTGAAACTGTGCCAGCACCTCCCGAGTTGTTTGATTATAATAACTCGCCATATTGTTAGTGTATCTTATCCGGAATCGCTTGTCTAGACGTAAAAAAATACATTGTCCTACCCGCTCGATGAAGCATATTTGTTTGTTCTTGTCAATAGTTTTGCGAGGTTTTGTTGTAAAAATTACAACAGTATCCAAGATTTATGGCCAGAAATCTGCTTTTTCTATTGATATTTTTCAAAAGCTGTGATATAATTAAGAGATAGATACAATATAATACTTGCACCTTAAACTATATTGGCTTAAAGCGGGTGCATTCTTTTTAAGGAGGGTAAAGATGGCTAAAAATGTACCAACTCAAGAGCAATTCAAATCCGTAGCAACTCTTCAAACATATGCAGAGAAGAGGTTCCCGTATAGTGACAAGCTGGATATCATAGCCCAGACCTGCGCCGCAACAGCGCGTTGTACCGATTTTCAGGTCACACTTGACCAGTGGAAGATCAGCATTTCTAAATTCACAGAAGCGATCTGTAGTAACGATTATTACGGCAGCGACAATCGCGAGGCTCAGCTGAGATTTCTACAGAAAGCGAATGACCTGGCGCAAACATTCTGCGGTGATCAGATCGAAATCGACTACGGCCGTCCCAACTTAATCAGGGTAGGGCGGCTCCTTGCACAAGATCATTATGGTGACCTGGACAAAATCACCAGATTCTTATTGCACTGGTGCAAAGAAAAGCAGAGGGAGCAGAACTGCCCAACAATAGTGACGCTCATGGCTAGCCCAAGCAGCAAGCGTGAACTCACCTTAAATCTAACTTTAGCAGTACAATTCGCTATCCAGGCCGCCATTGTGGACGAAGCCTATAGCCGGGTTGATGAATTTTATGGAGCGTTCTGTGCGGCGGTCGATCAATGTCAGGATAATGATGTTCAGATCTGCGAGAAACTTATCAGGACCCAAGAACATCACGTTAAACATCTGAAAGAATTCAAGATCTGCAATAAAATACTGGGGGTTGGTTTTTCGCTAAAAAAATTTGCAAAAGGACTCTGGCATGAGTTCCGATCTAATCGTTCATACAAACAGCATCTTTCAACGATTAAACAAGTGAAGCAGCTGTACTACGAGTCTGAGACCGTCAAGGAGGCACTCACTCAAGGTCATTCCCTGCGGAATTTATTGCTGGTTTTACAGTCAGAAATGCGTAAGCTTTGCGACCTTCGCAATGCCGTCTACAGTATGCCAATAGTGCAGCTCGCTGATGCCTGCTTACCAGATCTTAATGGCGTCACCGCGAGCCTAGGCTACGGAGCTGCGGTCAATATTACCAATCGCAACGACTGGAAGAGTATCCTATTTGATCGGCACGAACCTTTTCTCACTGCAGCAAACGACTTGGCTGCTGCGATTGCAGCAATTTGTGGCTAAACCGAAGGGGGGTCCACTGTGGCCCCCTTTTTTTAACGTATAGTGCCTCCTCTAGGCGCTCAGCTAGGATATACTGAAGATTTCATTGCTGCGTCATGCTCGCAAATTCTTGGAGTTTTAGCGAATTCTGAGATTTTTGGAGCCAGCGTGGTTTTTTGGATAATATTTTGAATAATTGGTTAACTATGTTCAGGCTAGCCGGCGCAAGCATGGGAGATCTTGAGGATTTTTAAGTAATCTATTAAACCAACTCACTGATGCATAGTTGGGATTATTAACAAAACCCGTTGCATTCGCAGTTTTATATGGTTGTGCTAATTTCCATACTTCACCATGTTATTTTACAAAAAAGTATTTCATTGCAATAATTGTGTAAATTTATCAATCTAGCGTTTTGATAAGATTGTCAACGGACCTTATTTTGAGGCAGTGACCGCTGAATCCATTGATGAATATCTTGCCAAACCTCTTCTTTATGAACTTCATTCAGGATCTCGTGGCGCATCCCGGGATAGAGCTTGCTTTCGACCTGGTTGTAACCACGACTACGCATGAAATTTACGGCTTGATGAAAAGCTTTTGCATTAATAATGCAGGGATCATCAGCTCCAGCCAGAAAAATAATTGGCAAGTCTGGTTGCCGCGTTTGCCAACCCCGCTTATTGTAGGTATTATTCATTAGGGTAAATAAGGTTTCAAAACCGTTCAGCGTAAAAATAAAACCACTTTTCGGATCAGCATTATACAATTCCCTCACCGCCGGATCACTTACTACCCAAGCGTTAGCCACACCTTCATGCTGAAATTGACGATTATGTGGTTTAAATGCTAAAGTATCAATCAATTGACTACGGTGGCGGTCACCCCGAAAAAACTTGAGAATTTTCGCTATCACGAGACCAACTTTTGCCCCCACCTGTTTGCTAGGAGATCCACAGACGATCAGACTGTCAATCTCCTGATCATATTTTTTAGTAAAGCAACGCACTACCAGTGAGCCCATACTGTGACCCAGCAAAGTTAATTTCAAACCCGGAAAGCGCGTTTTGACGTAGGTTGTCACTTGGTGAACGTCCTCAACGATCGCCTGGGCTCCATTTTGATAAAAGTATCCGAGGTCGGAGTCGGTTTTAACACTATCACCGTGACCGCGGTGATCATGAATAATAACCACGTAGCCCCGGTCTGCAAAATAAGCCATTGTTTGTTGATAGCGCTGACGATGCTCGGCCATACCGTGAACAAATTGAATAATTCCTTGAGGATTTTCCGGAATATAAAGTGTCACTC
>CANOGH010000059.1 GCA_947565505.1 uncultured Candidatus Saccharibacteria bacterium
AAAGCAGACCAGGAGGAGTAGACGCTTTTAGTTGGAATTATGCGACAAGACCAAATTTTTAATAAAAACCTTGACCATTTTTGGAATGTCGTGTAATATAGAAACATAAAGGTCAAATAAAACAAACACATCCAAAATCACATAAAAAGGAGAAATAAACATAAAAAACTCACACATTAATATAAAAACTCATAAAAATAACAAAACCACTAGTAACCGCGATCGTTTCTATTTTCAACGCGCATTTCTTGGCCAAAAAAGTTATCGGCAAGAAAATGTTTGCGTGATGTAGAAAAGTCGAGAACTACTAAAAACATTAATCAGATAGGCTAAACTATGAAAACCCGACATGCGCTCTCAAAGCATGATAAACGACAAGTTTTGATGTTGCCTAAACGGATTAAAAATCAAAGATCAAACAATTAAAAACTACAACTTGCTTTGGATGTCAATTTTGGAAGTGGAGAGCTAAAATTGAAATTAAGCATCCAAAAAAAGCATTCAGCTAGACAATTCAGTCCAACAGGAGTCGCATCTTGATCGAGATGACACTCTTGTTAAATATATGTTTCATGATATAAAATGCAGTTAGCTTAACATATAAGCCATATCATGTAAAGTAAAAGGCACCCGAAATATAGTTTTAGGTATTTTGGCGGTCAGAGAGGAGAGAATTGTACTAGTCTACTAAATAAATGCGTGCGAGAAGAAGCTTTATTTAGTAAGTATACAGTCTGTGCAGTGAGATAAGTACGAATTTTATAGGAAAACGATAAGTAAAATTCCGACTTCACTAAGCAGCTAATAAACAAAGATCAAAAGAAGTGCATAAATTGTCAGTGTTGTGATGTCAGCGAGCATGAAACGACGTTACTTTCTGCTGGGATTTATAAAATAGAGTAAGGAGATTTATAAAATGTTAAAAACTAGGAACATCCTGGCAGGTCTTGGGGTTATTGCGGTATTAGGTGCATCTATGGTCCCAATGGGAGCTTACGCGGAAACTGAAGCCACTACAAAGGTACGTGTTGGTATTGAAACGGCGGCCTCAATTTCGGTTGATAGAGATATGGTGAATACTGATATCTTCGCCGGCAGTGATGTCAATAGCCAAATGGTTGCTAATGTCCGGGTCTCGACCAATGTCGACGGTTACCAGCTTACCATGATGGGTGCGGACGGCAATACGAATTTGACCATTAAAGACACTAATATTTCCATCCCTACCGACATCCCCGCCAAAGGTAAATCTGCGTGGGCCTACAGCATTGACGGTAATGTCAAACAGATCCCGAGTCAGCCGACTGTTATCAAAACCTATGACACCAAAACCTCAGGTGATATTACTTCAATCACTTTCCCAGTATCGGTGGAATCTAAGCAGGCTCCAGGTACGTACGAAGGTGCAGTAGTCTTCACCGTAACTGCCAGTAACTAATATTGCTTACCTAGCTGATTGACATACGTTTGTCGCCTCGCAAAGGCAAGGTATGCCAATTATGAATGATCATTAATAAAGTATTATGCGAATACCGCAGCTAGGAGTTGTACATCAGTAGATGAAGACACTGAGGTGGAATTTGCAAGAAGTAGACCAGAACAAACTGTGGAAAACTTTTTCAAAAAAACAGCTCAAAAGTCATTGACTTCCGGAAACCGCTCACGTATAATAATAAACACAAAGGTCACGCATAATAATAAAAATAACAATAAAAATAAAGACAAAATGGAAGGAGAAAATCATTATGTCTAAACTAACAACTGCAATTGCAACTCTTGGTGTTGTCGCTGGTCTTGGCGTTGCTGCATTACCATTGAGCTCTTACGCTGAAGGTTCCGCTGAAACCACTCAGAAATTGAAAGCAACTATTGACGAATCCATCTCAATCGAAGCTACAGGTTCCGATGCTGAAGGTAATCCATCTACTGATAACGTTGTTGATCTCGGTCTAGTTACTCTTGGTGGTAACCCTGTAACTGGTGCTGGTACCTTGAAGGTTATGACTAACAACCCAAGCGGTTACACTGTAAGTGTTAAGGTTGAAGGTGCTGATACCAACATGAACAACGTTACTACTGGTGGTAGCGGTACTATCGCTAACGGTACTCCAACTAAGGGTACTTCTGCTTGGGGTCTTAAAGGTGGCACCGGTCGTGAGTACCAGGCTCCATTCAAAGGCGCTTACGGTGCTGTAACCAACGCTGACCAAGCTTACTACAAGACCACTGCTGGTTCCGCTGCCGATGGCGACGTAATCGACACTAACTACGGTGTTTCTGCTTCAGCAGATCAGGAAGCTGGTGTTTACGAAGTTGAACTAACCTTTACTGCTGCTGTTAACAACTCTGTCAACCCAACTCCAAATGCTTAATCTAGACATAGACTCCGTCTATTAGCTAAAATCCCATCTCAAAAGAGGTGGGATTTTAGTGGTGACGTATTATTGAGCGACAGTACTGGAAGAGCGAGCGTGGGTGTTTCAAAACAAATCTTAGTTATGTCGTATTGTTTGGCAATGGCATCATAAACTAAGCCTAGTCTCATCGCATGGGACATATCTGTCTCCAGATTGGGACCCCCAGTAAATATTGGTAAAGGGTAGGAGTGAATACGTTCTCTAAAATGGTTCGTCACCAGATTGATATATTGATCAAAAAGCGCAGCCCATCGTGAGCACGTATAATCGACTAAAGATACGTCATGCAGCCAGACTCAAAAAACGCCTTGTAACTTAGACTTTGATGATATATAATATACAGTAGAAAATATATAAGGAGGTAAATGAAAGCTAATCATTTCGTAAAGAATTTTTTTGGGAGGGGTGTTTTTGCACTTGCCATAACAGCTGCGACGCTTGTCGGCACACCGCTTCTTGGAACACATTCTAATGTCTATGCTGAAGAGGATAATTCTCCAGCATACAGATTACAGATGTCGCCAACTGCTCAGGATATCGAACTTGCACCGGGTTCCAACTACGAAGGGACTTTTAAGGTTCAAAACACTGGTAGCAAAGAATTTAAGTATAAGGTAAGCGTTGCGCCCTATAGTGTGAAGGATGAAGATTATACTCCAGATTACAGCACTTCAACCGACTATACCATGCTTTCGTCTTGGATTACGCTCTCTGAAGAAGGCGGCACCCTAGAGCCAAATTCTAGCACTGAGATCAAATACAGTGTTAAGGTGCCAAACGATGTATCTGGCGGTGGTCAATACGCAGTAATCTTTGCGCAGCTCGTAGACGATTCTGAAGGGAATGCTACTACCGAGGGTGGCGCCGCTATTAAAGCAGTTAACCGTGTCGGCATGTTGCTGTATGCGAATATTGATGGTGAATCACGAAAAGAAGGTTCAGTTATTGAAAACAAGATCCCAAGTTTTCTATTTAACCCACCAATCACGGCTACATCTTTAGTCGAGAACACCGGTAATATCCACGCTAACGCTACTTATATTCTGCAGGTCTATCCACTTTTCTCTGATGAGGAAGTCTACACTAATGAGGAGAACCCTAGCATTCGCAGAATTATGCCAGAAACGCGTCATTTCAACTCTGTGTCTTGGGACGGCGCTCCACAACTAGGAATCTTTAAGGTTAAACAGACGGTTAAGATTTTTGATAAAGTTTCAGTCGAAGAAAAAACTGTCTTCCTTTGTCCCATCTGGTTCTTGTTTATCATTATTTTAATCATCGTAATGGCTATTTTCTGGGTCGTTATGCGAATTCGTAATCGCAAAAAAGAGATGTAACCCTACCAGAAATAAGAGAGGAGACAAATGAAACTGCGAAAAAATATTATTAAATTCTTTGTCGCCTTGGTCGTAGGTTGCGTGGGCGCTATCGCGCCCACTGCGACCACCTACGCCGAGGGCGATAATTCCGAGGAGACGCCTGCTACGTGGCTACAAGTATCTCCTACCTCTAAACAAGCGACTTTCATGAGCGGTGACGTGCTTGAGGGCGACGAGTACGAGGTTGAAGTTAAGAACATCGGTACTGAAGCTTTTCAATACAAGGTTTATACTTCGCCTTATGCTGTGAGTGGAGAAGATTATAAGCTAGACTTTTCTCAAGAAACCACATACACACAAATTGCTAGATGGATTACATTCGAGAACGATCAGGGTGAATATGTTAAAGAAGTTACCTATACGATTAAACCTGGCGAATCTAAAAAGATTCCATACCGCATTACCGTACCTGAAGATGTTCCGGGCGGTGCGCAGTACGCTGTCATTTGGGCGCAGACGTTAGGCGGTGGCGAATCCGGTGGTGTCCAAACGGTTTCACGCGCTGGTATGGTAATTTATGGTCGCTCCATTGGTGATACAATGACTACTGGCGAAATTTCAGATTACGACTATATGAAATTTACCTTTGGGGGGCCACTTACAGCTAAGGCTACCATTAAAAATACTGGTAATACGGATTTTGACGCCTACTATACTTATACTGCCAGAACGATTTTTGGTAAGGTTCTGAAAGAGGATAAGGGCGTTATCAAGACATTTCCAGATACAGAATATCATGCTGATATTAATTGGGAGAATACACCTTTCATGGGGATCTTTACTGTCACTTGGTCAGTGGTGGCAGCTACTGCTAATGAGGAACATACGAGTGTCGTCATGATTATCCCAGTTTTTATGATAGTTTTGTTAATTTTACTATTGACAGTCATTATCATCTGGATTATAATCATAATCAGAAAACGCAAACAGCGCAAGTCACGAGTACTAGTTTAGCTAACTAGTTAGTGGCATTACCGTGGTATTGATTGCGAGCAATACCCTGCGAGACGGCAAGCGCTAGCGAATTCAAAATAAAAACCTAAAAGAGAAAGAGTGTAGAGAATTATGCAAAATAGCAAGAAAAAGCTTTTCGGCTTAGCCGGATTAGTAGCTGTGGGCACAATGACAGCCGTCGCCATTAGTATGCCAAGTATTGATGCGTCCGCAGTTGATACTGCTAACATGGACGTACAGGTTACGGTTGTTAGCAACGTTGAGGGTTCAGCAATCATCACAGCGCCACAAGACGGAAGTACCTTAACCGACAAGAAGATTACAGTCAATACTACCTACAACGGTATGAAGAGCCTCACGTATACTTTGGTGTACAAAGATAAGAATGGCAATACTCAGCGCGTGGATATGGGTACCTACAATCTTACCGATCCATCGGGTACTAACAAATTTGATTTTGACCTGTCGTCTTACGATTACGGAGACTTCACCATTGAGATGACTGGTGTCACTCTTGAAGGTTTACCTTTTACTGGTGACAGCGTAGGGTTCCGTTATTCTGCGGTTAGTAGCAATATTGATCCGGATACTGAGCAGCCAGGTAAGGATCCAATCATTGACATTGAAATTGATGATGATGTTGAATATGTAGAAGTTGAAGTCTATGACAAGGACGGCAATCCAGTGCTCGACAAAGACGGTAACCAAGTCATTATTAAGGTAGATAAAGACCAGGTTGATCCTGAAACTGGCGAGATCAAGGTGAAGATTCCGTTAAGCGATTACGGTGTGCCAGAAGGCGAATATATCTTTGTCATTAAAGGCTACGATAAAGATGGTAATATAATTTCTGTAACGGCTCATAAGTTCAAATACACTCCCGCTTCTGGAACTAAGGATCCAGAAACCCCAAATACCGGTTCGGTTTTGCAGGAGTTGAACATCTCCAGAGCTGATTACATTGTTGCGGGGCTAGTTGTCTTCGCTGGCATCATCGGCTTTGCTATGTATCTCGTCTTCAAGAAGAGCCGTCGCTAAGCTAATAATTAGAAGCTAAAGCTATATAAGAGTCACAAAACCTTCCCTTGAGGAAGGTTTTGTATTGCTACTTTAATAATTCGGCTGAAAACGCTAACTCACTGCGAATTACAAAACGCATCCTCTCTAGAAATAACTTGTCAAGAGTTTTTAACGCTTTTTGCCACATTTTTGATTAAATATTTTGTAATTCTGCCCAAAAACCGCCACTAACTATTGACAATTATTAAAATCTGTGATACAATAAAAAGATAAGGTCAAAAAAGAATCCCCGAAGGGATTTTTTCGGTGGTGAGTCGGGAGGGGCTCGAACCCTCGACACCGGGCTTAAAAGGCCCGTGCTCTAACCTGCTGAGCTACCGACCCGCAAACAATAGTGCGGAAGAAAACTACTGTATAACCAGTGATTCTACCTGATCCACTCATAAATGAATCATCACAACATCATTATAGCACGTTTTTTCGCAAAGATAAAGAGTTTTTATCAATTTAGGTCTTGTTCCGCAATTCTAGACACTAAGCATAGAGATAAGTAGCAATCA
>CANOGH010000060.1 GCA_947565505.1 uncultured Candidatus Saccharibacteria bacterium
CTCCGCGTTCTGCACTCATGCCCCAAAGCTCGCTTTGGGGCATGAGTGCCCGACGTGGGGAATCAAAATTAGTAGACCTCCAAAAAAGGACCACCAACACAGCAACATCAGCTTTCCATCCCCCATTCTTTAAGATCACAGTCTGCACTATGATCGGCTTAAACGTGGCGCTTTTTCTTACGAATATCCTCAATTAATTTTGTGACCGCGTATTTGCCTTTTTCTAAAATGATGTCATGCGCTGGCGTATATTTCAGTTCTTCTACGCCAAAACCCCGCTTAAACTGTGAGACTCCATAAAAGCGATGCCAAGTTTCATCTTCGCCAACAATCCCCCAGAAATTATAGCGTTTAATTCCCCGTTCCCTAGCATCACGCATCGCCTCCATATGCAACAGCGGCGCGCCAGAGAGCTTGGTGCCCAACTCAGAACTGACACCATAATGGTAGGACGCCTCATCGCCATAAAAAATCATGAAATTCTGGGCCAAAATTTCTCCGTTATATTTTGCGGTATAAAGCACGGCCTCGCCATTCTCCGCAAAAACTTGAAATTGTTTTGTAAAAAAGTCTTCCGAAAACGCCACAAAGCCGTGTCTTCCGGCTGTTTGTAGCTGAATTTGGTAAAAGGTTTTAATGTCTGCCGGATCAGTGCTCTTTTCTATAGTGATACCATTTTTCTCAGCTTTCCGCAAGGCTCTACGTAAGCGCTGACGCATACCCTTCAGAATCTCTTCCTCGGACTTTGTCAAATCCAAAACCCCCGCATACTCTACCGAAAGATACATCGGGGCACGTTTGAGCCCTAAATCTGTTAGAACTTTCACTCCCTTTGCGGCCTCTAGCTGAGGTCGTACCCGCACAAAAACACAGTGGTGTTTTTTGCCTTCCATACGCATATCCTCGAAAATTTGCCGGACTAGCTCTTGATTATTCCAATCGAGAATCGGCCCCCCCGCTATAGCTAGGTGTTTACCGCGCCTAGCCCGTTCAACCACGCCTGCATAAGCTCCTAAGACTTGATTATGATCATCTAGAGCGATTCGTCGTACTACTGCATTGCCCCGATTTTGATGAAAAGTGTAGAAATCCCAGGATTGCAAGAAGTTCGCCTCGGAGTGCGACTTAACAAAATTATCCCATACTTCACGATCTATAGCATCAATTATTTTCATTTTACTCCTTTTTCTTAGAATTTAGTAGATTTCTATTGACTTTTTAAGCAGTGTATGCTATAATAGAAGGATAGGCTATTACAAATGGCGTTTTTTACGGCGGATACTTTCTATCAGCCAGTTGATCAAGTAACGCCCCTTCCTTAAAATCAGGTCTTCGGCGGGAACAAATTCTACGACTTCGCCGCCGAAACCAGTCTTAAAGGTAGTAACACCAGCATAGCGATGGTTTTTGACGCCCTTAGGGGCAATACCCCAGAGATTAAAACGTTTAATGCCCCGTTTTTTAAGATCGCGCATCGCTCGCCATAACAAGGCGTAGGCTCCGGGTAGCTTGTAATTTAGGCTAGTGGAGGCCGCCTCAAAGTACTCAGCTTCATCACCAGCTGCCAAGATCAAGCCATAAGCGATGGGGTCTTTTTTAGTTTTACCCGGATTTAGCTCATCCTCTACTTCAATGTAGGCGCGATAAATCGTAGCGTTTTTGCCAAAACCCGCCCTTTCGGCTTGCAACATCTTGAGATTAGGTGGCACGAAGTTTTGCCTCGCAGCAGTCTCAGACTGCACCTGGTGAAATTCTTGGAAGATCGCCTCATCATTGCTAGTCTCAACCAAAATATTGAGTTTATCAGCACGCCTAACCTCATAACGAGTCTGGCGACGCATATTTTTGAGTAACTCTTCCTCGTTTTTCTCCAAATCAATCATAACAGTATGCTCGGCGTGCAGATGCATCGGAGCTTTTTTGAGGCCTAAATCCGCCATCAAACCTAAATTCTTTTTTACCGCTTCAAGCTGTGGCCGTACTCGAACAAAAACACATTTTTCTTTTTTCGCAAGAGACCGAATAATCTCAAAGGCTTGCCTGACCGTATTGAGATCTGTCCAGTCAATCAGCGGTCCGCCAGGAATTTCTAAATAGCGCCCTCGCTTAGCATCCTTAATAATCATCAGACACCAACCCGTGCCACCAAAGTCTTCAAAAATAACTTTATGTCCCATTAATTCGTTGACTTTACCCCACTCTGGAGATTGTAGAAAATTAGCTTCAGGCCACTGTTTTAAAGCCTTTTTCCAGGTCATCTTCATGATTTTACCTCATATTTCTTGATTATACTACGTATTTGTGTCAAATCTTTCTCTGTGCAATAATTGGGCCAATTTATCACCTCTTGAGCAGCCCTAACGGCACCTGGAAGCTGCTCAAACGCCACCGTAACTTCATGTTGATAGCGCGCGGGCGAAATGAGAGTGCCATACCAAATCTCCCTAAAATAAAAACCGGACTGTTCTAAGGCTGCTAGAACCTTCTCTTGTTGCTCTACGAACGCATGCCCCCGGAGCGGCCGGCTAGCGTCTAAGCGCTGCAGCTGCCTCGCTGCCAACTTGGCCTGCCAATGGGTTAGCCTGACGTCTAGGTTTAATGCGGCATCGGCGGATTTTTGAATCAAATGTAGTTTAACAAGTAGTGCTAGGATAGCCTTACCAACCTTAATCCTCCATAGTCCGCGACAAACTAACCCAAAAAATGGATACCAGCGATCGCGCAAACGGTCACTGAGACGAGGTTTAAAAGCTGGCAAACGTGGCAAGCTAGTATCCGCATCACGGATGATCACTGCGCCACCAGAAGTTGTATCAATCGACTTACCTTTGCCAAAAGATAAGGCCACGGCCGCACCTACCGTGCCAACCTCTCGCCCATCTGGATAATGACGCCCCACGCAGTGCGCCAAATCTTCAATTATAGCTACTTGGTGCTTCTGGCAGATTCTTCCAATTGCTGTGATGTCTACCGTTTCTCCAAGCGTATTCTGAATAATGACCGCGCGAACTTTAGTGCCTCCCTCCAAGCGCGCCTTTAATTCTTGAGGACCAAACTGGATTTTGCCGGGCGCCGCGTCCACCAAAACTGGCACACAACCAGCCGCCCTGACTGCTCGCACGACGGCAACACAAGTCGGACAGGCAATAGCCACCTCACTACCTTTTGGGGTTACTGCTTCTATCGCCGCCGCTAAGGCCGAGCGTCCGGTATGGTACAGTACTACCCGATCAGCACTAGCTTGATATTTTTCAGCTAAAAGCCGACGAAGCTCCTCGCTATCAGTTTTTTTACCACAAGCAAACAGGTGGCAAAACGCATCTTTGGCACTAAAACCAGCAGCTAGACCTAGAAATTTCACTCTTTCCTCCCGAGACTTGGCATATTGGCAGCGGTGGGAGTCGGGCCCTTTGCACTGGCCATTTGAGGCATATTTGTCGCGGTGATTTTGCAAGCTTCGGTTCCAGTAATCACCTCGGCAATCGCTTTCGCTAGCTCTTCGGGATGTTTAATATACGGGGCATGATTCCACTCCGGGAAAATTCGCAATTTACTGCCCTGAATTTGTTGATGCAGTCGTTTTGCCTGGCGCACCGGCGTAATGTCATCAGCTTCACCCCAGATAATTTCAGTTTTTACCTTCACTTGACTAGCATCTAACAGTTTGTCCGAATCCAGCATATTTGCCAGTGTCAGCTTCATATTCTGCGGAGCCTTAGCATAGTCACTGGAGCCAGTGAGTTTGTGCCATAATCGCTCCACGCCTGGAACCTGTTTCATAAAACCAAATGTCTTCGAAAGCAATCTAGATAGATCTCGTTTACGGCTCGGTTCATAAATGCCTGCACTATCAAGCAAGATGAGCTCTTTGAGCTTATCTGGATATTTGAGACACATATTCAGTAGAATACGCCCGCCATTACTATGACCAAGCGCTATAGCGCCGTTGGGGAGCTCTTGATTAGCCCACGCAACATAATCATCAATTGTCCAGACCTTCGTAGAGGTAGCCGTCAGGCCAGGAACGTGTAGCATTTTGACGGTGATACCATATTTTTTTAGACACTCAATAGTTTGCTCCCACGGAGCAACGGTATATGTCCAACCATGGATAATATATAATATCATTTCTCGCCTCGCATTTTCTTCATTGTAGCACAAATTTACTATTTCTACTAGCAGTTTTACCCTAGACCGTGCTTTCGACGACGCATGACAGCTGCTTTTTCGCGGCGCGGTAAACGTGCGGCATCGCTTGGGTCAGCCAAAAGCTGCTCGATGATCCACTCTAAATACTGACTTCCCTTAAAGATAATGGTTTCGCCACCAACGGATTGCTCCTGAATGTAACCGAGCGCTGCACGCGGGTCAACTGTAGTATATGCTGTAATCCCCAATTCTTTTAGGCGAGGTGCCGTCCATTGCTGCGTACGCCTACCCACCAAAATCACCTTTGCCGGTTGAGCCTGCGCAATCAGATCGGCTAAACTCCGATGCTCCTCCTCGGCGATACTGCCCTGTTCAACCATGTCGCCAATAACCAACCATTTTGGTCCGGCCTGCATCAACCGAGTCATTTCTAAGATTGATGCCATACTGATCAGATGAGCATTATAACTACTATCAATCAATTTCAGCTGATTCTGACCTCTCAAGTACGAGCTCCGCCCCGGAGCAATTCTGAGCCCTTGAAAATCGGTTTTTAACGGTATATCTAAATATTTAGTTAACTGTTTTAACATCAGAAGCTGAATAGTTAAATCTTTCGGCTCCGGATGATGAAAATGAAAACCAACATCAACAAAAATAAAATCCGTACGATTGGGATACACTCGATACTCAACGAGCTTATCCTTACTTAACTCAACCACTTTGGCGGAGATCTCAGCCACTGCTTGACGCATCAGCTCATTGTCTGCGTCAATATAGACCTGCCGGGTTGTATAGGCTGGAATCATGGAGAACTCGTGGGCAATGGCGGTCTCCAAATCCGGATATTTACCCTCGGCAACTTCCCGTTCGAACTGCACAGCGTGCGAACGACCAAGTGATACCCACAAAGTTACCTCCGGCCGCAGCCACTTAGCCACAAACTCTGCCTCTCTCGGCCGCTCTCCGTCGATTTCTACGACATAGAATTCTTCTGTACGTTTAAAGTAAATTGCACGGATGGGCGCCTGCAAAATCAGTAAAATCCAGCGCCACTTTGACCCCCTAATGCCATCCATACCCAGAATATCAAAAGCAATGCCAAAGGCTGAGTTAGCATTGTGCGAGTAATGTGCGCGCGAGCCAAATTCAAACTCTACTAAATTGAGCATTGTCGTTTTACCGGCCGAGCCAGTAATTGCGATCACCCGCGGATGCCAGCGTCGAAAAGCAAAGCCAGCAAAAAACCGGAAATAGCCCGCAGCTACGAAGTAAAGCTTTTTCTTGATTTTCGATATGATAGACATAACTCTATTCTATCATACTTCTAACCATTTCATTCCGACTTAGCTCAAATATTATTCGCCCAAAACTGCATTTTTTGAAAATTTTATATCGTATATGATATATTTTCTGACCAACTTTATTTTTATCTCATATATGAGATATTTTACCCGTAGCGGCTACTTTAATCCCGATCTTGGTTCACAACAATACTTAGGATACCATAGCTCCTATTGGGCAAATATCGCCAATATGAATAATGGCTCCTCCTATCACCTTTTCTTCCATTCTTCTGCCGTTTACCTTGCCGACCGTGACCAACGCTGGTTTGGATTGTCAACCCGCTGCCTAGCTATTTGACTTTACCCGTAGCGGGTATGTCCACCTGAATACTGGCTCCCTGAGGCACGTGGGCCTCCATGGCAACTATTGGTCTAGTACCGCTTATCCTGATGTTAATAATGCATACCACCCCTATTTCGGTAGCGCAAATACCTACCCATCCCTCTACGACGCTCGTTGGCACGGCTTCTCTGTGCGCTGTATTGCAAACTAGCCACCCGTAGCGGGAACTTTGCAACAACTTCTGGCTCGATTAGGGAATTAGGGAATA
>CANOGH010000061.1 GCA_947565505.1 uncultured Candidatus Saccharibacteria bacterium
GTGGGATGCACTTGAGTACCTCTGGATATTTTGCCACCAGATTATCAAAGTCCTCTTCAATATCTTGAGAACCAATTAGGGAGTTCAGGATATTTAATTGCACTTTGATATTATCTATATTTTTATAGACCTTTTCAAAATCGACATAGTACCTGTAATCTGCTATGCTATCTCTAAATTCACTTAGCCACGCATTAAAATCTCTTTTCATAAAACTCCTTTTTTAATAATTTGATATTAATAATTCGCTAATTTTGCCACGAGAAGAACCTTTGCTATTTATCATCCGTGATGCTTGCACACGGTGGATATTTAGTCCCGAATAAGCATTATCGAAAAAGTTATCATTCTTATCGGCATTTTTAGGGTCAGAATTACTTGCCAAAACCTTGCACCCCCGACTACTTAAATTCTTAATAAAACCAGCAAGTTCTAGTTGCTCAGCATCATTAAAATCGGTTTCAGTATAAGATGTGAAATTTGCGGTCTTAGTGAGAGGTCTATATGGCGGGTCGAAATAGACAAATGTATTTTCATCTGCAAATGAATCAACTTCTTTATAATTAGCCTGTTGAATTTTTACTCTTTGTAGTTTTTTAGACAATGACAGCAGATTTTCTTTATCACAAATAAGTGGCTGCTTATATGCTCCCATAGGCACATTATAGTCGCCTCTACGATTAACCCTATATAGGCCATTGAAACACGTTTTGTTGAGATAAATCATTAGTGCTGCTCGAATAATGCGATTATCTTCTGACGGTGTATGTTTTAGTTTATTAAAGTTATCTCGTTGAGCATAAAAATGCTCTTTCCGTTTTTCTGAATCTAATGGCAAATATTCATTCTGTTTCTGCTGCAGAATACCAAGTAATTCGGTCACACTATCCCGAATAACTATGTAAGAATTGATGAGTTCACTATTTAGGTCGCTAATATAAACTTCCTGTAAATCGGTCGAGCCTAGGATGTCGAATAAAACTGCTCCACCGCCAACAAAGGGTTCAGCATATTTAGTAATTCTAGGACTGAACGGATAGAATTTGCGAATCTCTGGTAATAATTGAGTTTTGCCACCAACCCATTTGATAAAGGGCTTTATTTGCTTGCTATTTACCTCAGACAATCTAGCATCTTCTGGCTTTAAGGCTGTTTTTGGTATAAGCCACATATTCCCAACCATTGTTGCGTTTGAGATACGATTTTCGGAACAAAGAACCGCTACTCTACGCTGAGAAATCCCCCATTTCGTTGCCGCTTCTTTGGCGGAAATATATGTCGTCTCCACTTTTACCTCCACTATTGTTAGTTTAATTATATTCTAGACTTAGAATAAAAGCAAACAAATTTGGTATAATAAAAGTATTAAATTTACATTTTCAGGAGGTACATTATATGGAAGAAGATATATCCACATTCTTAAGAGATGATTCTATTGGTAGAAATTCGTTTTTAAATATATTAATGAATCTGCTCTCCAATATGCCATCGCCTAGTACGGTGGCCTTGAATGGAAAATGGGGGTCTGGTAAAACCATTATAGCGAAGCAATTAGAGTGGATTGGCGAGCAGAAGAAAACGGAGGTATTCCCCAATATTGACCGTGAAGTCGTAGATGAGTTTAAAAAGCAGTTTATCCCCTACTATTATAATGCGTGGAAAAACGATTACTTCGGCGATGCATTGCAACCACTGCTTTTTAGTTTTACGAGTGATGTATTAGCAGAAGAGAATTTTAGGCTAGAATGCTTTAAAGATGCATTGAGTGGGTTCAAAGTTGCTGATTTTATAAAAAATATCACTTGCGGCCTAATCGATTTTAATGCCTGCGAAAAAGAAAGTACTATTGAGCAGATGACGAAAGAGTTTATCACATCAAGCGAGCGGTATAATGCTATGTCTAGTTTTTTCGATGAGGTTGTCGGAGGTTCAGGTAAAAAATTACTTTTTATAGTCGACGAACTTGATAGATGTAATCCAGAGTTCGCTATTAAGACACTAGAATGTATTAAACATTTTTGCAATAATAAGAATCTAGTTTTCTTGCTACCAGTCAATAATGAGCAGTTAGCACATACGGTTTGTCGTTTCTATGGCGAGAGGTTCTCTGGAGCAAATTACTTAAATCGTTTTTACGATTACGCTTTTACTTTAGGAACTATTGACGTTGAGGATTATATGAACGTGAAATTAGCATCTGCAACTAACGTAGAGAGTGGAATTGCTTACGCTCTTGGCATGACAATGCGTGAAATTAATCGCTACGCATTAGCATTATCTATAGTCCAAGGATACATAACGGGAATATCCGTGTGTCAATCCTCACTAGAGCGATTCTGCAGAAGTTTCATAGTACCGCTCGCAGTAGCCATCAGCATAGCGAGACCAAGCGAGAGTGCGAGTTTTAATAATGGAACGAATTCAAAGGTAATTGAAGAAATCATTAGAGGGCATACCGTCCCTACTGAACTTACTATGGTGTTGGACAATATTTTTCGTAACGGAGAGTTTATTACGCATAAGGTAGATGATGATGGGTACGAAGATGAACTGCTTACCATTACTCAAAAATGGTATAGAAATGCATTACTAAATACAGACTACGACCCATATTTGAATAGAGAATCGTTAAGGAGTGTAATATCATTAGTGAGTTCGCATTCTGTCATTGAAAGTAAAGAAAATGAGGAGGGCTAATAAACGGTGTCTAATATATCTCAAGTAGCATATCGCAATGATGATTATGTTTTGCCTCCCACACCTCCATTCGACAACTCCCCAAGACGAACTCTCCGCCTCGCCAACGTTCCACCCATTCCACACGCATAGTGTTCGGATTGAGATAGTGCGGAATACGTTTGGCGTAAGGCGACATCGGTCGTGGGTGAATCGGTAAGCCCAGCCAAGTAGGGTTCTTCGGTCGAGATAATTGCCCCTGTGAGCGATTTACGGGCGATATGAGAGGCTTCTGTCCGTAGTTCGGGGAAATATACGTTTTTCTCTTATAAGTGCGGTGTCCAAGCCGTCTGATCGCCTCAATATTCTCCACACTGCGTTGAGTAGCCTTCACAAAAGCCTCGTTAAAGTCTAGGTGCGTTTCTCGCCACCGCAAGATAGTTCGGTCAGACAAGCCACAAAAATAAGCCACATCCTTCAGGCAATAACCTTGACCGACCAATTCCACGATTTTGTCAGCCAGTTCTTGACGATACTTACTTTTCCGAGCCATAACTTGATTATAAAATAAAAACTGGCATAAGTTTTTCAGTCTTGAAAATGACCAGTCAAGGAAATAGCCACAGAGTTCAGCGGGGCGAGAATAACACTCAGAGAGCCGTAATGAGCGACAAAACAGACAGAATGACATAATTTCCAATTCGGAAGATATGTCGCTGTAAGACCGAGCCAATATATGACGGGCGGCGATTAGTTTTAGGTTTTTCTACTACTACGTATTGTACTATTCTTTCCATAGATACACTAACGTTTGTCGCTCATAGCATTATTATTCCAAAAATGAAAAGTAGTAGTACAGTAATACTAGCGGCTAGGCAGTTTGTGTGTCGTAAGTAAATAGACTTATAAAAATACTCCAATCCAGCCCTATTATTAAGTGGTCTCTTTATTAAATAACAGATAGATGGAGTTTTTAAGGCCATCAAGAGTTTACATCATTTCATACTCCAATATGGATGGATATGGTAGAATATTATTAAGTCCATCAATGATTTTTTCAGAGGTAGGGCAGTAAATATAAGATAGTAAAAATAGTGAAAACAGAACTCGAAATCGTGTGGGCAGAAATGTCTCGGAGGTTCGAATCCTCTCGCTTCCGCCACAAAATAAAAATAGCGAATTTATTCGCTCATTTTTATTTTCAAGGAAGCACTGGGGATGAATATCCTCTCGCTTCCTTGCGGTCTCTTAGCGACTCTGATTACGCCAAGATAAGTATTCTTGCATCAACGGGATTTTGCTAAGATACTGATTCCACATGCCGACTAGGCCACCTTTACGCGTGTCACTTGGATCACCGTAACCCGCAGCTTGAGTGCTGTATTCATAAATCGGCGTTGCAAGATCACCAGCCTGCGCCCAGTCTCGATGACAGCCAGTAGAGGTAATTGGCGAGGAAATCTCAAGATTGCCCAACCAGCATCGACTCCAATCGTCACTGCAAAATACCCAAGTGGCCTGCCCATCGCGCGAAGGGAAGCAATCCACCAAAACTTGTCCAGCCAACGTTGAATATGTTCCAAATCTAATCACTGGAGCCTGAAAATTTGGAGCTAAATCCGTATTAACAGAAATGAGCTGTGGGGCGTTCTTATTCTTACCGCTTGACTGCCAATTTGAGAGAATTGGCATATTATCCACCTCACGATAGAAATCATTACGCGCCTGACCACGAGTAATCGCTTCACGCAAATCTTGCAGATTATTATAAGCTGGCGCTGTCCCAGCAAACAGAAAATCTGGATTGACATTAGTAATTTCCCGAAAACCACGCTCTTTGACAAGATCAGAAAGACCTTTTTGCAAGGCAAAAGGTAACATGGTCGAAGTCAAACCATAACCCTCACCGATTTGTCCCAGCCCCTCGCCACGCGCACCCCGAATTGTATCTGGTGCGAAATGCCAAAGCCCAGTCTTAGGATTAATATAATAACTACGTACCTTAGCCCCATCATTATTATAGATATACCCTAGCACCGCACCCCGACCATCACCGAGCTGGAAAGGCGTAGAAAAAGCCATACCTTGATCATTGACACTCATCTCAAAAGCAGGCGTTAGGCCACTACTCACCAAAGTCGAACCCCCTAGGCGATACTCATTGCCATCTTGCACCCAAGGATCCCCGTCAATCATAGCACGATTCAAAATCTCGTTGCTCCGCTCTGGACTCAACGCCATCCAGCTGGATGTACTCGGTAGCGGCTTCGTCGCTTGAATAGTTGGAGCGACAGCCAACGTTGTACCGCGCAACTCCTCAGTAATAATCTCCTGAATATTTGCATCATCCGATGGATCAGCAAAGGCTTCCGCAAGCATTTCCTCGCTAATACCTAGAGAATCTTGCTGTAAAAGCTGAATTTGTTGATAAAAGTCAAAACTTTTCCCATAAAGTTTACGCTCTAAACCATCCATAGCTTGATAATAAGCTGACATCTGCTCTGGAGTAGCTTGAGCCTTAATACCAGCCAGAAACTTCGTCCGAAATTTTGCAAAACCCAGTGGTGTACGATAATCTGGCTGTCCAGATAAAGGCTGAGTTAGAAGATTTTTCAGATCCTCCACGCTCACAGTCTGCCAATTTGCCGCATTATGCCCAGTTATCACTGATAAAATCTGTTTTTGTTTTGGTAATTGAGAAATTTGTTGGAAAATCATTTCTGGCGTATCGTGATTTGGCCATTTGGAAACCACCTGTCGTAAAAATTCACTCAACTCACGCTCACTAATCTTACCATCACACAACTGGTTAGTGACATTCTCACGTTGACCAGCAGTGACCGCAACCTCAAGAGCTTCAATTTTCTTACCATTACTAAAGTAAGCGATGATCTTATCCTGTAACTCTGTATCAGCCGCAACTGTCGGCTGTATACTCATCACATCATAAAGTTGATGATGACGCGAATTTTTGGTGTTCCCACTCTTGATTTTCCCAAACATAAGCTTATTATAACAAAAATATTTTCGATCGTCTAGGTTTGACCGATTTGCTTTATAAACAACCTCGTCTAGCCCCTACATAATAACGAATAGCAATATTTTTACAAGCACTAGACTCATCTAGGCGACCCGCCTAAATTCCCGCGCAATACGACTGACCATATTTTTACAAGCACTAGCGTCATCTCAGCAATCCACCTAAACACCTTAGAGTTTTATCAGTTGTCTCACAAGGAAAAAGTGCCCCCGAACGGAGGCACTAAAAAGGTGCGGGCCTATACTAGGGAATATTGTCCTAGAGCTTGCATCTAGATACTGGCTATCCACGCTTCCACGGCACGATCCAAA
>CANOGH010000062.1 GCA_947565505.1 uncultured Candidatus Saccharibacteria bacterium
TAGCTTTGTAGATAACTAGGAGGAGAGAACAAAATGAAAAGACTAATCTATGAACGAACTGACATAGAAATAACAATTAAAATCAATCAGAAAGGAGAAATCATAATAAAAAAGACCACTCCCAACAAGAAATAGTCTTTTACAAATAATAGCAAATTTAACTAAATAAATCAAGCCCCTGTTCTTATCCTGAGCTTCTAATAAAAAAGGAGAGCAAAATGCTACTAAATCAATATCAAGAATTTATCAATAATAACTTTAATAATACTAACATCAAGACCGTATCAGAACAGGATGATCAGATTGAGGTGAAGTTCTATCATAAAGTTGTTCCACCTGAACCCGATTCGGTAGAAAAGAACGGTTAGATTAATATTAAGTTCTATACCAAAGATGGCCTATGATATATAAGACTAGTTTCTCCCCACCAAAACCCTAGCCCAAGTCTTGCATTGTGCTTATACTATCATTGTAGCACAGATTGGGTAAAAAGTCAAGTACTTATTGATAAAATAGTACTTGCTGCAACTTGTATTACCGAAAAAAGTACAACTTTTTTCTTAGAGATACTGCGTGTAGGATAAGAGGGAAAGCGGTTTTTCTGGGCATTGGTCTTGATTTCTACTTCTTCGCCGGTCCACACCTCATTTTTAGGAGGTCTGATTACAAGATCATAACTATCTAGAAACGCTTCTGTCCCACAATATAGCAAATCATCTGGCAGGCAAACCAATTCCGTATATCTAGCAACACCTCTAAACCACGATGTTAACTAGTTTTGCGTGCTTAGGTATGATTATTTTCTTAATCTTAGCTGGATCAACGAATTTTTGTACATTTGAATCAGCTATGGCTAGAGCCTGGAGTTTTTCCTGATCTTCTAGAGCATCGCTTTCTACCTGTAAGCGTGCACGTAACTTACCGTTTACCTGCACGACTACCTCTACGACATCATCAGTCAAATACTGTTCGTCCCATTTTGGCCAAACATCATCAGCTCCCAGCTTTTCGAGAATCTCGCTCGCAAGGTGTGGCGCAAACGGCTTCAACAACTTAGCCAACACAATAATGTCCGCTTCGCCAGCGCCCACTTTATAGAGCTGGTTGACATACTCCATCAAACCGGCAACCACGGTATTAAAGCTGTTTCGGTAAAGATCGTCTGTGGTCTTCTTGATTACCTTATTTCTGAGGACAACGTTCTGCGCATCATCCACACGTGGCACCTCGCTACCAAAATTGAGATTCCAACAGCGATTCAAAAAACGATAAACCCCGCCAATTGCTTCAGTGCTCCAGGCAGCGTCTTGATCATAGGGGCCAATGAACATTTCGTAAGTCCTGAGCGTGTCAGCACCATAACCGCTGTCAATCACTTCTAGTGGGTCAATCACATTGCCTTTACTTTTGCTCATCTTCTTACCGTCAGGAGCATTGATGTAGCCGTTATAAAGTAATTTCTTAATGGGCTCTCGAAATGGTAATAATCCCTGATCCGCAAAAAACTTGCACCAAAATCTAATATATAGTAGATGCGCTACCGCATGATCACCACCAACATAGATATCGGTTGGCGCCCAATACTTGACCGCCTCGGGATCCCAAGCCGCCAACTGGTCGTGCGGGCTGGTGTAGCGCCAAAGATACCAGCTGGAGCATGCGTAGCCATCTAAAGTATCTGTTTCCCTGGTCATTTCTTCACCATTAATCGTCACTTTCAGCCAATCTTCCGCTTTAGCTAGCGGTGAACGGCCCGAATCGTCCGGCTGATAATCTTGAATCGCGGGATGCATAACTGGCAACTGGTCTTCCGGAATCGGATGAATATTCCCTTCTCGATCGTAAGCTACCGGAATCGGGCAACCCCAATAACGCTGGCGCGAGATCAGCCAATCACGCATGCGGTAGGTGACTTTAGTCCGTCCCACACCCATCGCTTCTAGCCAAGCTACAATTTCTTCGCGCACTTCACTACTCTTCCGACCACTATATTCGCCAGAGTTCACTAGTGTACCCTCACCGTGATAGCACTGATCATCATCTGTACTGTCTTCTGGCTTCTCGACAACCAGCTGGATAGGTAGATCAAATTTCTCGGCAAACTCAAAATCGCGCTCATCGTGAGCCGGCACCGCCATAATTGCGCCAGTGCCATAACCACTCAAAACATAGTCTGCTACCCAAATTGGCAACTTCTTACCAGTTGCAGGATTAATCGCGTAGCTTCCAGTAAAGACACCGGTCTTTTCTTTATTTTCTTGGCGTTCAATCTCAGACTTACGCAAGGCAGCGCGGCAATAACTTTCTACCTTTTCTCGAGTATCTGCGTTAACAAGCGTGTGGATCAGCTCATTCTCTGGAGCTAACACTAAGAAAGTGACCCCAAAAATCGTGTCTGGACGAGTAGTGAAGACGGTAATTTTCGGCTCGTCACCCATATTGTCGCCATCCTGATCAACCCCAAAGGTAATTTCGGCGCCTTTGCTACGTCCAATCCAGTTCTTTTGCATAATTTTGATTTTCTCAGGCCACTCAACCTCATCAATCGAGTCCAATAGCTCATCCGCATACTCAGTAATCTTGAAGAACCATTGTTTCATTTTTTTCTTTTCAACTTCATGACCACAGCGCCAGCATTTGCCATTCTCCACCTGCTCGTTAGCGAGCACAGTTTGATCTACTGGACACCACCACTGATAAGACTCTTTTTGGTAGGCAAGGCCTTTTTTATACAATTGCAAAAAGCACCACTGCGTCCACTTGTAATATTCCGGATCAGAGGTGTTAATCTCTCGATCCCAATCAATCGCGTAGCCTAGCTTCTTGGCCTGCTTGCGAAAATTCTGGATATTGGTTGTCGTGGCCTCTTGGGGCGAAATACCAGTTTTGATAGCATAATTTTCAGCTGGCAACCCGAAGTTATCATAACCAAAAGGTCGTAACACATTCATTTCCTGCTGCAGATAAAATCGCGTCAATACGTCTACAATGGTGAAATTACGGACATGCCCCACGTGGAGCCCGGCACCAGAAGGATAGGGGAACATTTCTGCACAATATTTCTTAGGTTTAGACTCATCAGGCTTTCCTGCTTGGTAAGTCTTATCGGTTTCCCAAATTTTTTGCCATTTTGCTTCAATCTTGAGCGGATCATATCTTTCCATAGTTTTAGTATAGCACTTTTTAACCTGTTTTGCTAGATTTTTGTAAGGTTTTCCTCATCTAGGCTTCAGTCCCTTGTTTCCAATTCTAGAATATGAAACCATTTTTAGCCGGTCATACTACATTGCTTTTTGTAAGATTGCCAGATTTCACTAAATTACTCCCAAAAAATAGCTGTTTTAATTTAACTCCCTCCGGAGACAACGTGAGATCCGGTATTACCCGAGAAACACTGGATGTGTATTTTGGTTAATTAGGGTTTGGAGACTGAAGACCGACGCTCTGGTTAAATATCCTGGAGGGTTGATTTTTTGTAGCATTAGAAGTGGGATTTTGCCATAATCTATGATTTTAGTATTGACTTTTTGACTAATGTATGCTACAATAGATATAATCCTAGCAATAGGATCTGTTAGAAGTGGCTAAAAACCAAGTAGATTATCTGTCCAAAAGGAGGGTGTGAGGATGGAGAAAATAGAACGTTTGAACGCAAGCGTCACGGACCCACGTGTTAATCTTGTGGTAATTGCTGAGGACGCTATGTGGCGAGTAGACTTCGAGCCGCGTAGAGCAAGCTTAAATGAGGAGCACTTACGTGAACTTCAGCAGCGAGTGCTGAATGAGTCAAAATATGCCTTCAGTCTCAATCTCAGTGGTCAGCGACTGGGTATGATCCTGGTAAATAGAAATACGCTGAGACGCTGTCCAGAGCAAGTTGATATTTGCCGTGTCACGGAGTGGATTACGGAAGCTCTATTTAGTACAGAACCTTAAAGTAATTATAATGGCTGCCCAGTCATAGTGCAGCCAATTTTTATTCTAGAATAATTCCCTGATTTAATGCATACAACGTGATTATTATGCTATAATTTAGATATGGAAAGAGGCAGAAAAGGGGCGGGCGTACAAGACGAAGTGAAATCTAGGTATACAAGTGAGCGCGCGGAAGAGATGCGAGGCGATGTCGCTGAGCACGAAACTACGCAAGCTGAAGAGATGCCACGATCTGGGTTGGCAGAAGTTGGCAACCGAGCGTTAGCTGTTGCTAATACGGAAAAAACAGAGGATCCGGAGCCGATCGAAACAAATATAACTGATTCGGATGAAGCGGAAAACGCTGAGGGTTTTTCTGTGACCCAGTTGCTACGTTACTGCACGAAAAATCAGGCTTACCGTTTACACTTGGCTGATTTGGAAGGTAAACTACCAGCGGGACGCCTGAAAAAGTTCGCTAAGTCTACTGAATCTATCAAGCAGAAAATCCGTGAGAAACCTCAGACGGATTTATCCGTTGGGCGTGCCTTCGAACATATTCTGATTGATGGTAGTAATCAGAATGGTTGGTTTGACTCTAAAGCTAGGCCGGATGTATTATCAATCACGAGAGGCACTACGGAGTATGACGATTTGATGAACAGAGTAGATGCATTCGTTACTTTCGATTTTACAGACCAGCCCAGTAAATATCTATCAAAGATTGTAATTGGAATTGACGCTACAATGCAGAGCGATACACAGCAGATTTACAACAAGATTCTCGTGTCGCAGGGCGCTAATGGTAATAAGGCCTTACCATTTGGTTACGCTCACCCCGAAGCATATTTGGACTATGATAGTGCTGGACCAGTTATGCTACCAAGATTCGTTGTGGGAACGAGCAATGAAAATGTTCTAGGTTCATTAAAAGGCGCAGTTGTTGAAAATGAGGCGCTGCTATTTGACGAGGGTAACCGGGCCTTCATGAACGCCAAATTTCAGGTGCTTTCAGAAATTCACGCAGGGTGTCTTCTTTATCGTTCTATGCTAGATCAAAATGATAGCCAGAGCCCCTTCCTTGATAAGCAGCTAACCGAAATTCAAGAGTTAATGGCAGATTGCATGGATGACGCCGCAATTGATTTGGCTGTTAGTGGTAATCTGCCGGATGACTTAATCCGGCGAATCGCTCAGGCAAGTCGTGAGCGAAATGCGCGGCCAGGGTCAATGGTGGAAAGATATTTTCTGAAGGAATCTATGCATTTGCCCGTTAAGACCTATCGCAGCATCATGAGTAACCTAAGCGGGCTGAAGGCTGGCGCAGATGGAGGACATCTGGATGAGTTTAAACCCCCACAAGACCGTTCACGAATTTTTTAGGTTAATGGATGAGATATGAAAATTAAGTTGGTATTACATAATATTCGTTCCACGTATAACGTGGGGGCGATTCTACGCACCGCGGAGGGTCTTGGTATTAGTCAGGCGATCCTGTCGGGATATACTCCCCGCTACAATGACCCCGCCATATTGCCGCATCTAAGAGAGAAGCTGAATCGGCAGATTGAGAAATCGGCTCTCGGGGCGGAGAAGTTAGTGTCATTGAGACTCTGCGACAACATTGTAGATTGTCTGACAGAAATGAAGTTGGCTGGCGAGCTAATCTTGGGGCTAGAAAATAACTTAGCTGCAGAGGAGTTACCCCGACGTTTCTTCTTGGGCAGCGCAGCTTTTTGGCGGGAAATCGGACGTTCTAATACTCAAGGTCTTGTCGTGGTGCTAGGCGAGGAGGTTAATGGAATTCCAGAAGACGTACGACCGCTGGTGGATATTTTTGTAGAGATCCCCATGTCGGGAAAAAAGGAATCATTTAATGTATCCGTAGCAGCGGGTATCGCCATGTTTGTGCTCAGCACTGAGGCCGTAGTAGATAGTGATTAGATCCGATCGGAGCTGGTGACGTTGGTTGGGGCTCAGAGTTGGTCAATTCTGAGCTTGCTTCGCCGCCAGTAAACAGCGACACAACGCACAGAGAAGCCGTACCAACAAGCGGTGTAGTAGGATG
>CANOGH010000063.1 GCA_947565505.1 uncultured Candidatus Saccharibacteria bacterium
GTATCAGAGTCGGACGCGATATAGGTAACCGCTCTACCATTCTTCATAACAGTATTGCCGTTAGCATCCGTTAACGTTTCGCGGCGTAGATTAATCCGGTTTAGGAAAGCCGCCTGATTTGCGCCACCATCCATTACATCGGCATCTGCCAAACCACTGAGTATATCAAAGAGACGTGGATTCTTATCCTTCAAAATTTTACCATACTCTGACATCAATTTTCTAGCGGCTTGTTGCACGCCCTCACCAGTATCGCCAGCATAAACTGCTTCCAGGATGGATTCTCCGGCTGCGGTAGCTCCAGCGTCGCCGCTAATTACCATTAAGCGCTTACTCAAAACACCCATTCTGGCAACTGCACGCATGTCGTCTGGATTGGCGTTAATAGCATTTTGTGCATCAGTTAATTCACTCTTAAGCCAATCAATATTACTACTGCGCTTATCGGAGCCCACTAGATTCTCTTGCTCCGCCTCGTACTGTTTCATCCTCCTGCTCTGAACACCAGCTACGAGTGCGTCAAATTCTCTGCTTCCGCGCTTCACTAAGTCATCTGCGCCAGCTTCAATTTCGGCTGCCTCGTTCATGTATTTATAGTGTTTAGCGCCGTAGAGCTTTTCGCTGCGTGTTGCGGAATCGCTCAGGAAGTCCGCAACCTTACCGCCATAGCCATGACTATTTAGCCAATTCGCTGTTCGATTACGCAAACCTTTTCCCTGTTTAAGCCTTTCCGCACGACGCAGAGCATTTGCTTCATCCATACGTTTCTGAAAGTCCTTAAATCCCTCGCTATTAGCCACACGCCGATTTGCACCAGCAGCAAACCTATTACCGGTTTGAGCTAACTTATTTCCAAGACCCGCAATACCATTTACCGACCCCCTAACAAGAGTAGGCACCATAAAGAACGGAACTACGTTGAGCAGCATTGCTACAAACATCGTAAAGAATTCATCCGGACTCGATTGCACCAAGACGCTAGCTCCAAATCTGCTTCCACCCATTAATAATCCGCAGATTGGAAAAATCATCAAAAGTGAAATGAAGAGTTTTTTCCAGCGATCAAACAAGCGCTTTGTATTAGGCAGGGTGTAAAGCACGATTGCGACAGGGGCAAAAACAACGAGTAGTAGCACACCAACCTTGCGTACGGCTAGAACTAAAAAGAAGAAAATTATTCCGATCACTGCAGTTATCACTGTGAGTAGGAACATTGGTATTAGATTTTCAATATTAGCTATGGCATAGCTAATGCCAGCAACAGAAAGAGTTCCAACAGCCGCCGTACCCATGGTAGAATCTAGTGTCTGTTCTACCGCATCGCCAAGATCAAAAACTTTCTGCTCACTTCCAAGCGCCAGTCCTGCTAGGTACTCTCCAAAAAATTTTTGCAAACCAACACCAAGAATATTCGATAAATCCACTGCTAACTGGCAAATTACGAATGACACATTAACCAGCACAACCACCACGATCAACTTTGGCAGCATTTTCTTGATACCGTAGTTATTTACTCCAAATCCTGTCACCTGAGATAAAATAATAACTAGTAATAAAATCACAAAAACGATATTGGCATAGTTTTGAAATATTTTCCACCCATCGTGGATAGCACCACCAAGCTTCATATCTTCAGCGTCAATTGTTAGGAAATTCGCCACGACCGTCTTGTATATGGAAACCAGTAGATTTCCAGATGTCTCGAGCGCTGGGCACATAATATAACCAAGTGAACCTACGCCCTTAGCGCATATAGAAGAGGTACTTTCTGCGTCTGATTCGTCAGTCGAACCTCCACCATTGTTTATATCAAGGCTCGTCCCATCCATACTCGGATCATCATAGTTGAGATCCATAAGAGCTTTCAGCATTGTATTGAACGGCTTGGGCTTTGTTAATCCCGGATATGACTTATTATCATCAATCATTGTTACTTGGTCTATTACATGTCCGTCAACTACTTTGACTTCGCACCATTTATCACCATCTTTGACTGCTATTTTGTCACTCGGTTTATTCTCCGTACAATCTTCAGCAGCGGCGACGCTTAAATCTCCGTTGGCTAGCGCTCGATTAAAATACACGCTGTAGAGGTCAAATTTATCCTTTTCAGTAAATTGCAGCTGGGATGGGGTTTTAATTTCCCCATTAGTAAGATATTTCACTAATTCGTTTCCCGCATATTGAGGATCCAATTTCGTAAATTTGGAAGACCACGACGCGCCCGCTTGACTAATGTCGGAAAAATTGGCGTCTGTTACAGATATGATTTGGTTGCTACTAATATCGCTCAGTGCAGTGTCAGCCATTGAGCCTAAATTTGCTGCCAGAATTTGGTTCCAATCGTCGTTATTATTTACCTGCTTTTCGGCTACATACATACCAGATCGTTTATGATATGCGTAGATCGTATTGTTTCCGGAATCAAATATCAGTCTTATGGGAGCGTCCTCATCAATGTTCTCTATTTGGGGCATATGATCCGTATCAAGTACAATTTTGCTGTTACCTGATGATGCAAAGCATATAGAATTGGTATTATGTTTTTCTCTATTATTATCAATATATTCTATTCTAAGGCATTTTTTTCCTAGATCAGCCCCATCGTTACCCTTGTAGCCCATACTTGTAATCGATCCAGTATCAACCTTTTTATTGTAAATGCTTAGAACACCCGGCATACCTGAAGCACCATCAAAAACCTCTTTACAACTAATACTTGAGTCCTTAATCTTATTACCTACTTTAGTCGGGACGTAAATATTATTTTTCTTACCTTCTTTTTTTAGTAGTGGCAGAATCATACCGTTGCCACGCTGCAGATCATCTGCGCTAACTACCGATTCAGTATAGGTATTCTTCATACAGAGGCGAGCTGCATTAAGTAGGGTTTTATTCATGATCTCATCTTCAGTTGCCGCGCTAACTGGCAAACTCGTTAACGTGAACAGAACACCCGTCAACAAAGTACCAGTTATAATAAAAAGTCGTCCAATAATCCTCTTTCTACTCATTGCTAATCCCCAATATATTACTTACTTTACTGGTTTGCTCTTCGAATGCATCTTTCAAACCTGCATACATTTCATCAATTTCTTCATAGCTACGGTTTTGTTCGTCAAAATTTTGGTCAATTTGGCCATTTTCAAGAGCTTTGTCGCAGTTATAAATGATAGCGCCATCGTCTATGCAGCCATCCGCATTGAACAGCTCTATGAGAGCAATTTCCTTTTTAGCAATTTGACGCAATAAGTCCGTCAAACGCAGCACGTTTTCAGCATCTCCAGCATATTTAATATTTTCCTCAATTAGCAGATTTGCACCGTCAATGCCATTTGCAAAGTATTGAGATATCAGCTCTCTGTCTAAAATATCTGGATCACAATACATAATCATTAATCTAAGAAATTCTCCGTAATGTGTCGACGCGTCACTCAATTCCGCTTTCTCAATTCCCGCCAATCTACCAGAGATCTGTTTTTGATTATAGGACTGGTATCTATTCCATAGCTCATTTAAATACTCCGATTCTGTCGTATACTGGTCTTCATTCTGATCACCTTCCGTTTCTAAATCTTTATAATCCTCATCCTCACTAAACAACGTCAAGAAAAACCACGCCCCTTCTGGTTTGGAATAAATCAATTTTCCGTCATCGTTGCGTGGACCATTTTCCATATAGTCTAAGTACTCGTCATATGCTGTCTTTACTTCAGCAAGAGATGGGCGAGAAAAATATTGCGCTAATAGAATCGCAACGACTACAATTACTGCGACAACCATAATACCTATCACCAAATTTTTTTTCCAGGGTTTTGATTTAGATCTTTGCGTTGATGGCAAGATCACATCTCCCGTCACTGAACCAGAAGTGGTAGGCGCTTGATATCTGCTACCAGAAATGATGGGAGACATTTGCCCCACGTTAAGAAACTTCTGTACTACCTCATGACCGTTCATAAGTCGATTATAGCATAAGTCGAATATTTTGTGGGAAAAAATGTAATCCCACGCAACCATGGCGGGGATTTACCTTCATTATGTATCATTTAGTATGTGCGCGGAGTGTAGTTTTAGAGAATGAGTCCATGAACATTAACCTAGCACAATATTAGATAAAAAATGATAAAACGCCAAATCAGCGCGCTCTTTTCCTCCCGTAATTATACTAGGGAATATTAAACAAAATAGGATTGGAGGGACTTTTCAAGGGAAGTTAAATGGCGAAAACTAATATCTGCAATTGTGACACAGCATAGCCAAAAGCAGAAGCTGCGAGATTTCAGCCCCGTATTGGCAAAAAATAGCAACGCAAAGAGCGTTGATGGCATCAGAGAAACCGCTAAAGACCTACTCGCACCATTACTATCAAAAAGCTAAGTAGTATATTTATTTGTTAGGTTTCGGCTCTTGCAAGCTCCTCATGTTTTACAAAAAAAGAGCTTGGCCCTGTTCCCGGCGGAGCTGGGTCGCTCTTCTGGCAGCAATGGCTTGGCCCTGTTCCCGGCGGAGCTGGGTCGCACACTACCCGCAGTGGTAGATCAGCATTTGATGATCCCCTGTTATTTTTAGCTTATTACATGAGTGTAGAATTGTCAAGGAGATTGCTTGGGTTTTCTAGTTTTTAACAATTTTGATGTTGGAGGTTCTAGAAGCTCACCAGTTTTACGAATGATAAGTAATCTTTTTAGACGTCTAGACTTATAAAACTCGTTTTGGACAACTTTTAGTAACTTATTTTCTGAGCCGTTTAGCCTACGCAAATCTAAAATTACATTTTATGATTGTTTGGAGGCGCGCTTAGGTGTTGTCTGGATGGAAGTTGTATTATTACTAATTGGACTCTTGGCTTCCCACATTACTCCACGCATGATAAAATCTGGATTACGGTTGCATGGTACATGTGTAGGAACATTAAGCGTAACATCCTCGCCTCTTGCCAAAAAGTATTGTATCGTCATGGCCTCATGTTGATATTGCAAGACGCCGTTGCGAATTAGTCTACCGCGTTTTTCACTCTCACAATCTAGTTTTTCCGTCATGCCACGCATTGTAGCATGGATAAATTGGTTTTCCAAGCAGTAGTATAATAGGATTTTCGGGGATACCAGCTACGGAACGCGTTTTACCAAAAACTAAACCCCTCTTAAAGAGGGGTTTAGTGGAGCGATCAACTCTTAATGATTGCAGAGCAATCGGTCAGTCAATCGAGACTTAACGCAATGCGCGGCGGCTAGCAATGTAGTAGCCAGCAGCGGTTACGATAGAACCAATACCAATCACGCTACCAGCGACAGCTACTGGACCAGTAGAAGGGAGCTCACTTGGAGTTCCAGGGGTAGTTGGGTTGGTTGGAGTAGTTGGCTCAGTTGGTTTTTCTGGGTCAACTGGAGTTGGTGGGGTTTCTGGATCTGGGCAAGAAGCTAAAGCAACTTTAACAGCCGCAGAATCTTGAACTAACCTACCAGCAACACTGGCACGTCCCCAGTTATGTAGGACGAAATCACCACAGGTGAAATTATCATTAACAACTTCTGCCGTAAAGCGTACAAAAGCATTTGCGCCAGCATTATAACTACCAATGAATAGACCAGTACCAACAACATGTTCTGGATTGTCCATAGTCATGCCTTTTGGATGGTTAGTATTGTAAAGTGTAGTACCACCAACAAACTTTAGATTTGAAGGAAGAATATCACGGATTACAACATCTTCATGTTTAATCTTGCTTGTATTCTTATATTCAATCTGGAACTCTACTTTGTCGCCGATTTTAGCATCAACTTCCTTCTTCCAGGTTTTGTCGGCATCGTTAGCGAGGCGGACAGTAGTATTAACAGAATAATCGTAGTCGTATACCGCTTTAACGC
>CANOGH010000064.1 GCA_947565505.1 uncultured Candidatus Saccharibacteria bacterium
TGTGCAGAATAATTACAATACCGCCACTGGACCTTGGTATTTTAACCGTAGCGGGCATGTCGACCTGGATACTGGCTCCCTGAGGCACGTGGGCCACCATGGCAACTATTGGTCTAGTACCGCTTATCCTGATGTTAATAACGCGTACTACCTCCATTTCCATAGCGCACTTACCTACCCCTCCTACTACACCGCTCGTTGGTACGGCTTCTCTGTGCGTTGTGTCGCCCGTTAGATAATCGATTCTTAGTCCCTCCACTTGTTGGGCCCTGGGTTCCCCAGGGCCCAACATTTTATTGTCCAAAAATATTATCTCAAAACCATAACCTTGTTTTATCACCCGATCATACCCTAAACGCATTCAGTCTCACCCCTGATAACTACACTAGAACTTTTCAAGACAATTAACGTGTTAGTATCAAATCTATCGCCTGCCAACCCAAACTCTACTGCCCCCCCCTACGAACATCGCTTGATGCTTCTATAGAGCTAACACACCTGCTAGATCAAACCATCAACCACCCCACGATACCCCAAATATAACCCAAGAAGTGCGTTTTTAATTAAAATCTTGATCACTTATCCAGCTCCGTCAAATATTTTATATTCTCCTTGGTGAGTTCTACCCTCCGAGTCAACATCCCCGAAGCTGCGACGCCACCATCGAGCGAGCCATATCTTAGCCGCTTCGCTTTATCTGCTTAGACATCAACTCAGGGAAACCAGCAATTAATTTATCCATACCACAACTCTTGCTTAACCAACAAAGCAACAATAATAACCCTTCTCGAATACAGTAGCTTACTAGTAAAACCAACCAAAAACACTCCAAACTCATGAAGATACAGGACTATTACCTACACCAGTCCTTAGCAAGACGCCTATGAATATGTTATATACTCACACCACAAACACTATATTTATCTTCACCGCCCGCCAACGGTGAAATAAGACCTTCAGATTGCAAAATATAGCATCAATCCCTGCGTTTCAAACTACCCCAACGAATTTGCCGCCATAATCTTGCCACCTTGCGCAGATAACCATTATTAACGCGAAAAACAGACACATTCCCTATTTCACCAGCGTTCCAAAACAATTTTAAGCTAAAAACCGAACAAAAAATCACCACCATAACTCATCGCCCTATAATTTTATATCATAAACTACCTTTTTCTCAACCTTGCCAAAGTCCTCATTCTTACCATCAGTTATTGTATTTTAGCTAAATCTGTGCTATAATTAGCACATTATTTATTGCAATAAACTAATAAGCTAACAGATATGGATATTGCCTATATTGCTATTGCTGGTCTGGCATTGATACTTTTTATTATCGTATCAATTATTTCTGCCGTCAAACGAAAGCATGATCGTCGTGATCAAATTGGCAGTCGTCGCTACAAAGCCAAAAATCACCTCATGACTGGGGCCAAACTCCATTGCTACCAGCTTTTTAACCATCTTTTTGGGCAAACCTTTTACATCATTCCAGATGTACAACTTTCGGCCGTCCTAAGCCATAACATCCGCGGACACGATTATGCCAGCGCCCGTAGTTATCTCTACGATAAGAATATTGATTTCGTTTTTTGCAACAAAAGTTCCATGCGTCCAGTCTGTGCTGTCAAGTTGGATGATAATGATACCACCGGCAACCTCACCCCCCAAGACATTCAACGCATCTTTTTAAGCGCCCGTCTTCCCTGTATCATCATCAAACATCCCCGCACCCTCTCTAAGGAACGCGCCATCTACGAACTCTCCCGCGTCATTTATGAAACCAGCAAACTTGGATAACTTTTTTATTCACCTCACTACACCAAAAGTTTATAAACTCAAGCAAAAACGAGGCTCATGGATCCAATATCATCACAAGGTCTTCTACTTTTTATAGCTTCCTCCTTAACAAGCCTATAATTCCATTATAGCATACATTGTTAAAATAGTCAATAGCATTTTGATATATTTTTAAAATTCCAAAAATATACTAAAACTACAAGAATAAAATTAACAATTTTACTTATTTATATTCTGCCAAAATCATACTTACAAAAGTAGAAATTATCATAAGAAACATACAATATCGAATAAAGTATCGCCTACAGAGTCATAATCTATTCAAAAAATCATTAATCTATGCCAAGATTATAGCACGAAGATTAAAAACTCAAAAACTTCCCCGCTCATATCAACCAAACCACCGTTGATTTAACTTTCCCATACACTAAATACCAAAAATCTACCCCTATTCCTAGAGGTAGATTTTAGCAAAAACGCAAATCTATTTAGCGATGGTCAAAGAGATCTTACGACCGTCCTTATCAATATCTAGAATACTGAATTTTTTGCGCTCATTCAAAGTGAAAACCTTCTCGGGATCAGCATCATTGCCAGAGCCAAGTTCAGAGACATGCACCAAAGCTTCCACCGCTGGAGAAATTTGTACAAAGGCACCAAACGGAGTAATTCGCGTAATCGTACCCTCAACTTCATCACCCTTATTCAGCTTCTCAATCTCAGAAAGCCAAGGATCCTCAGTTAGTTGCTTGATCGAAAGCGATAATCTTTCTTTATCAATCGCAATAATCTTCGCCTCAATATTTTCACCTACCTTAACGTAATCCGATGGATTATTCACTCTTTCCCAAGAAATTTCTGAAATGTGAATCAAGCCTTCCACACCATCTACATTCACGAACGCACCAAAGTCTACTACGCCAGTCACCACGCCTTTTACAACGTCACCAACATTCAACTCTGCAAAACGCTCTGCCAAACCATCCTTAACAGCTTCTTTCTCGGAGAAAATCAGCTTATTATCCTTGCGGTTAGCGTCCAAAATCCGCACCTTCATCGGCTTGCCTACAAGAGAATTCAATCTCTGCAAGATCTCATCTTTATCCGCTGAGCCTACTCGTGGATAGTGCTCTGCCGAAAGCTGAGAAACTGGCAAGAAACCCCGAATCCCCTCATACTCAGCCAGAAGTCCGCCCCTATTAGCATCAAAAGGTGTGATCTCTACTACTTCAGTACCCTCCAACTTCGCCTGAATCTCATCCCAGCCCTTTTCTTTCGCTGCCTTACGCAAGGACAAGAGAATGCTACCGTCATCCATCTCAGACTCAATCACCGAAGCTGACACTTCGTCACCAATATTCAAATCCTTCGCAAACGACACCTCGCGACGTGGTACCACACCAATCCCCCTGGCGCCAAGATCCACCAAGATCTCGTGCTTACGAATGGAAAGCACCTTTCCAGTTACTGTTTCCCCTACAGCTGCTCGCTTAGCGCCTTCTGGAGCGCCCGCCAACAACTCATCCATTGTTATTTTGGCTTTAGCCATAATTATCCTTATATTTCCTTTCCCTGGGCTCGTTTAAGAATCCTAAAAGCACCCCAGAAACGCCCCGTACTTTTATTACTCTTAAACGAACCCAATCTTACCCCTTATTATAGCAAATATCAATCTGATTGTCTAGAGAGAATTTCATCACAAACCGGACATCGATATATGCCATCAGTATTTTGCCACCGCGTCAATCCACAGACTGCGCACATTGAACGCTGATGTAGCCAATCACGATACGAGTCCATCCTGTCTTCCACCAAATCCTCGTCAAATTTCACTTCATAAACTTTCGCCAACTCGCGCGCCTTCTCCCATGCCGCCCGCTCCATCTTAATGCGCTCAATGTCCAACTGGTAATTTAAGTGTTCAAGTACTGCATGCCCCAACTCATGCAGCAATAATAATTTATAGCTCGCATCGTCAGAAAATGGTTCATAAATCACCGTACGTGGTGGCCTGAAAGTAAATTTTTTACCCAACCGGAAACGTACACCTGGATAATCCCGTCTTAACTCCTGTATAAAATCCTCCAACATGTACAAATTATATCAAATCCCTGATCAATTTTCACATTTTCTCCGCATAAACTTTTTTCCAAGTGCATATTTTTATTTGAAAGATCGTCTAATTATCCCTATAAAGCTGATTACATTTTTTACTTGAACAGACTAATTTTCGCTAAGCAAATCGAATTTTATACTGGTTGGATTTTACCATGCCAAAATCCACCAACTCAAAAAATACTTCAGGCCAGATTATCTAACCTGAAGTATTTAACTAAAATTTTAAATTAATCTTATTTAAACTTATCTTATCTTATTGAGCAGTCTTTTTTGCAGGACCACGGCGAGAAATACGTCCGCCCTTTGCACCCGCAATACGTGCAAGCGCCGGGTTTGCAGCAAACCCACCAGTATGTCCATTTTTACCACCTTTACGGCCAATTTGCGAATAAAATTCTTTACCATACTTAGCCTTATTGGTAGCAGCCGCTTTAAGACCGCCAGCTTTAGTTCCAGCCATTATATACTCCTTTTTCTGCCCACCAAATTATCTTCTTATACACCACCCTTTTAGGATGTTATAAGCATTATAGCATACCGGTTCTGTTTTGTCAATACGTTTTTGCTAAATTTTTATCATTTTTCCAAATTCACCCCTGTTAAATTCTTTGAAATTAAACTTAATTTTAAGCAAATTTTTGTTATTTTCTTCAATCTTACAGTGCCGGACATAGCATAATAATTGACACAAAATTAATACTATTTCACTAAAACAGCAAGCCAAGCCATACGCTTTCCCGAACAAAATTCCTTTATTTTCCCACACCATGTGGAAAAATTCTATTGACATTATGCGTCTGGTGATATAAAATAGAGATACTTTGAGCAAATACCTGCGAGGTTGCTTAAAGTTATATGACCTATTCTTTTTAGAAAATTACCTTTTCGGAGGTGATTTTCTTTTTTCACCGCTACCTTCCCAAGAAGCTCAATTTCGATGGCTCAGATTTTTGACCTTATTCCCCAATTCCGGCAACCAATCGTCCTCACAACCCATATTTTCAGCTCCAATCAGACAAAACGCTCATCTTAAAAATTGCTAAGATCAAGGGTAAAAAATACGGAACCTGATCATTATTTATCTAAAATCCTCTTCTCCTACTCAATTCCCACATCCAAACAGGCTCACAACCTACCGTATTTGCCATTTTTTAGGGCCTCACAGCCACTTTAGTCCTCAAATAGTATACATATAGGTTTTTACAACTCAAGACGCCGAGAAGCCATTTTAGAGGCGATTATGGCTAAAACTCTCATCATACATAAAATAATACCCGTTCTATAAACCCGCTAAACATGATAATTGCACTTAGTATGATCATCGAAACGAAATTATTTAGAACAAACCAATAAAAATATAACAACTTTTTTAGCACCAGCACTTCCAAACACTAAGCTTGAGAGTCAAGATCCAATAGGTTGCTACTACAATCTATTATTCCACTAGTCATGAGGGCATCCGATTCTGCAAACAAACTCATTATTCTATAACGCCGCCACAAGACGAGATATATCTTAATCACTTCGCTTTTCTCCTCGAATACTAACTCGAAAAAACAAGCAAGCTTGTTTTTTTGCTCGCAAATCTACGAGAATGCCCGTCGGGCGAGCATAAACTGCAGTTTATGCTCTGGCAGAACGCTACGCGTTCCGCACTCATTCCTCAAAGCTTGCTTTGAGGAATGAGTGCCCGAT
>CANOGH010000065.1 GCA_947565505.1 uncultured Candidatus Saccharibacteria bacterium
GTTGTAACTTAGAGAATGAATTTTACTACTGGTTGGATTGTTGTGTTGGTTTGAACTTGTTCCGGCGTTACAAGTTCAATAACAGGAATAATATTGAATCTACGACGTGGTTATATGGAATAGATTTGGTTACGAAAAAGAGGGGCTAGGATTTTTGGCATAAGCATGCTATAATGTGATAAAGGTTATTTATGCAAGATAAAACAGCGCCAAAGTATCGGATGACGTCTTTACCCTCTAAGCCGGGGGCTAGTGTTGATAAGAAACAAGATGATGATGCGCGTAAGCCGATTACTAAGAGCGATTCGTATGTGAAACAGATTGATGAAAAGATTAGATTGGCGCGTAATATTTTAGTGACATTGTCGAGGGATCCGTCAGTGGACGAGATGTCGGCGGCGATTGGTTTGACTTTGTTCTTGAATGATATCTTGAAACATACCACGGCGATTTATTCGGGGAAAACTCCGGATGCCTTGGAGTTTTTGAAGCCAGAGGGGACTTTTGAGACGAATACGGATAGTTTGCAGGATTTTATCATTGCTTTGTCAAAGGATAAGGCGGACCATTTACATTATAGCTTAGATGGTGATTTCGTGAAGGTGTATATTACTCCTTATAAGACTAGAATCACGGAAGATGATCTGCAATTTTCTTATGGTGATTTTAATGTGGATCTGGTATTGGCTTTGAACGTGCCAACGGCGGGTGATCTTGATGAGGCTCTAGCGGAGCATGGGCGAATTATGCATGATGCGACGACGGTAAACATTTCTCGGGGAAAACCGGGGAAGTTTGGCGAGATTGAGTGGAGTGATGCGGGGGCGAGTTCGGTTTCGGAAATGGTGACGAGATTAATCATGGGGCTTAATGGCGAAGATAAACCGTTGGATAGTGATGTAGCAACGGCACTTCTGACTGGAATTGTGGCGGCAACGGGTAGGTTTTCCAATAACCAGACTAGCTCTAGTACTTTAGAACTAGCTTCGAAGTTGATGACGTCGGGAGCAGATCAGCAGTTAATTTCGGCGAATGTGGTGGATAATATTGTGGGGACTGGTATGGCGTTGCCAGCGGAAGAGGAGAAGCCAAAGCGAAAGAAGCGAGCGGCTAAGGGGACTACTGTGCCAAGTGAACCAATTTTGCCAGAAGTGGTAGCGGATGAGGTACCAGTGAAGCGAGTAGTAAAAAAACCAGAGGTGACGAAACCTAAGGTAGAACAACCGCGGGTGGCGGATCCAGTTGCGGTAGTGAAGGAGAAAGTTGAGCCAGAGAAGGTGGCTGAGGAACCGGCGCGAAGTGAGATTGCGGTTACTCCTGTGGTTACGGCAGAAACAGTTGCGACTCCGACGGTTGCGCCGGTTCCGGCACCAGTATCGACTCCTATGCCTCAGCCGGTACAGAATATGCAAGATCAAGCGCTTCAAGAAATGGCTACAACTAGAATGGAGCCACGCGAGACTCCGATTGAGATTCCTCAGCGGATGTCGGCGCAGGAAAGGGCGATTGAGGAGCGATTTGCGGTGCCAGACGAGGAGCTGTACTTACCGAAAGTGGAACGGTCAGAGGCGATCAATCCCAATACTTATTATCCGCAGCAAAACCCAGAAAACTACGATGCGCCGCCAGTAGCGAGTGCAGTTGGTAGGGATTATGGGGCAATGTTAGAGCAGGCTTTGAGCGAGCCAGGACCGATGCAGATGCAAAATCCGTATAATAGTTATTATGATAACTATTACGTAGCGCAGGATCAGGCACGGATACAGAATGGTTATTATGATCAGAACATGAGCGCGTCCCAGGTTCAGGCGATGCCGTATAATCCATATGGATATGATAATTATGGTGGTGCTCAGGTTCAGAGCGCGCAGGGCATGATGAATCAGGGTTTTTCCGGACAGATGCCGGCGCCGGGCTATGGTGGCCAGGTTGGCACAGGGTATCAGAATGCTAGTGGGCAGGCAAGTGCGGATGCGAATGCGGCTTTGAGTGCTTTTTTGGCGAGTAATGGGGCTTTGGGAGCGAGCGAAGCGATGATGGGTGGTGGTCAACCGCAAGTGAGTATGACCAGTACTCCTGCGCCTCAAGCTCCAGTGGTTCAGCCGGTGGCTCAGCAGCCACAAGGTAATTTAGCAGCTAAACAAGCACCGGTTTTGCCAGATAGTGATGATAGTGCCGGGCAATTCCAGATTCCGAATGCGTATCCAGTGGGTGAGGTGAGTACAGAGCTGCCGCCGACGATGCCAAGGGATATGGCGGCACAAATGAAGCAGGCTGTACCTGTGCAAAAGGTAGATTTGCCGCCCGCTCCTGCTCCGATGAGTCCTGGAGTAATGCCTCCGGTGGCGAATAATCCTGTGATGAAACCAGGGTTTAATCCGGCGGCGCAAATGGCACCAAAAGTGAATGAAGAGACATCGGATGCGGGAAGTTTTCGGATACCGGGAATGTAAGCATGATTACTAGTGATTTGGATGAAATAATGTTGGTGGATAAACCTGCGGGAGTGAGTTCTTTTGCGGTGGTAGCAAGAATTAGGCGGGAGTTGTCTGATCAGGCGGGGTTGGTCGAGATTAAGGGGAAAGATGGCGCAGTGCGACAAAAGCGGAAGAGGGTAAAAGTAGGCCATGCGGGGACTTTGGATCCATTCGCAACGGGATTATTGATTATTTTGGCAGGTAAGGCAACAAAACGAGCGGGGGATTTTTTAAAGCTAGATAAAGAGTATGAGGCGACCATTGAGCTCGGAAAGGTATCAACAACGGGGGATGTGGAGGGAGAGATTAGCGAAACTGGTAGCGGCAAGGTGTCAACTTTGGCAGAGGTGGAGGAGGTTTTGCAGAGATTTCAGGGAAAAATCAGACAGCGCGTACCTAATTATTCAGCCGTGAAGATTAATGGACAACGAGCATATAAAATAGCTAGAGAAGGAAAACTGGTAGAGATGCCCGTGAGGGAAGTGCAGATTTATGAATTGGAGTTGTTGCACTATGAGTGGCCGTTTTTAAGGATTCGTTGTCGGGTTTCGAGCGGGACTTATATCCGGGCGTTAGGTGAGGATATCGGTACGGCTTTAGGGGTAGGTGGTTATCTAACGGCGCTGCGTAGGACAAAAATTGATCATTATGATGTAAAGGAAGCAAGAAAAATTGAGATTTAGAATGAGCCGACTGGGTAAAAATCTTAGGAAAAGGGGGTTGTGGATAAATAACAGATGTGATATAATGAAGGTAATATGATTACTAGAGAGAAAAAAGCAGAGGCAATGCAGAAGTTGGCTCGTAGCGAGAAGGATGTTGGTTCACCTGAAGTGCAGGTGGCTGTTTTGACCGAAAGGATCAAAGAGGTCACAGAGCATGTGAAGGAGAACAAACATGATTTCATGGCTAAGCGCGGTTTGATGCAAATGGTCGGAAAGCGCAAGAAGCTTTTGAAGTATCTTGAGCGAACGAACTTTGACCTCTATAAAAGCACGATTGCGGCTTTGGGTCTAAGGAAATAGATCTCGGGCTTTGGTTTATGAATGCAGTGGTTGCGTGGGTGCGGCTGCTGCATTTTTGCATGTGATGATTGGGTGTCTGTGGCTGATAATTGAGGATTATGGTCCTGTTTTACAGATTAATTTTAACTGCAAAACGCTACGCTGAAGGGTTTTTCTTTATAGCTGGGATACACTGAATATGAAACAAATTCCTTGAATTTACCCCATGAGAGACATTTTTTACGGAAAAATCAGTTTAGCTATTGACTTTTTACCAAATCTGTGATACAATGATAGTATAAGCACTTTGAGATAGTAGTGCTAGGGTTTTGGTGGAAGGAAATCTTGAAAATTTGGAGTTGATGGATAAGGTCTAAAAACCCGAACGATCTGCCATGGTTGGCAGATTTTTGTCACTGTACAATAATTATTCTAATTTGGTAGGAAATGGTGTTTAGAATCGGTTCTATCCTATGTCATAGCAATAAGTTATTGCTATGAGTGATGTATTCTGTGGCTATTTATTTTGGCATTAATAATGCTTATCGCTTGCATTTTGATAGTATATTTACTTATCCATCACATTATTATGCTGGCGGGATTGGCTATTTGGCGCGCTGTTTGGTAAGGTAACTACCCGTAGCGGCTTTATTGAGATCAATCTGTCTGCATTGAGATTCATTGGCGATATTGGTGATTTTTGGACGAAGACTAGTAGCGGAGCGTCATATAGCTATTTTCTGGGAGTTAGTTTAGGGATCTCATATATATCTAATCATGATGTGCGCAGGCTCGGTTTGACTTTGAGGTGTTTCTCGAGTTAGTTACCCGTAGCGGCAATATATTTGCAGATATAGGCGTCTTAAGAAGGGTCGGGGTGGATAGTGATAACTGGACATCTAGAGCGCATACAGTCAAGACAACAGTGTATTATCTTCATATTGATCAGTTTAATAGTATACCTAGTTATACTTATGGGCGTTGGTTAGGTTTTGTAATGCGCTGCTTTGCAGGTTGAGTATCCGTAGCGGAATGGCGGATCTAAGCGCTGGATCTTTGAGACATCTGGGTGATTCTGGTGTTTTCTGGTCTGATATGATAGGCTCCAGTATAAAGGGCGCATATGACATACATATAACTGGAGCAAACGTTTATATATTTAATCAAAATGCGCACTGGTTTATTTTTCCTCTGCGCTGCATAAATTACCCGTAGCGGTGGTACAGATTTGGCAATGGGAGCTTTAACGTATGTAGGAGATCGGAGTTATTCTTGGACCGAGACGGTTTTTACTAATATGGTTAACGCTTTTGATCTGGACTTTAACCCGGAGACTCTCTATCTGTCAACTTATTTTCTCGCTCGCTGGTCAGGATTCACTCTGCGCTGCGTGGCTTGGTAGCTTCACCCGTAGCGGCGATGTAGATTTAAGTATTGGAACTTTAAGAAACCTTGCTTTTGGCAACTATAGCTGGTCAAGCGTCGCAAACGAAAGCTGGACAACACATTATTTAGATATTAGCTCCACCACAATTTTAGTATCCTACACCCTTCCTCGAGCGCTAGGTTTTGTCATTCACTGCTTAGCAAATTAACCACCCGTAGCGGCGGGGTTTATCAGAACGTCAGTGCGTTAAGGGATGTTGGGGCTGGCGGTAACTATTGGACTAAAGTTGCCTATTCTGAGATTAGTAATGCGCACTATTACCATTTCTTCAGTGCACTGAGTTTTGTGACTAATTATAACATTCGCTGGGTTGCCTTTGCGGTACGTTGTTTGGTAAATTAATTTCCGTAGCGGCAATGTCGAGCTGATCCGTGGATCTTTACGGGTTGCTGCTCGTAACGGCCATTACCAGTCCGCTACTGTCTCTATGGTTAGTAATACTGCGTACCACTTAGAGATTAATGACAATACCTTGTTAACTGCATACAGCAGCAATCGTTTCTACGGTTTCTCTCTCCGCTGTCTTTCCTCTCTGCCTCGTCCGTCTGGTAGGGGGAGGAAGTAGCTGTGTGGTGGAGG
>CANOGH010000066.1 GCA_947565505.1 uncultured Candidatus Saccharibacteria bacterium
CTATACAGTAGATTATTTTGTTGCGTTATTTGATGTTTGTACACATTTTACCGCTACGGGAACAGAAATTTTAGATCGACAAGGCTATCGCGATGCTGCATGGTTTAAAAGCTTATTTGTGGCAGTGCGACCAGCAGCACAGTTGGTATTCAGTGACTATTTTATGGACCGTCAAAACTTTGGCTGTAAGATCCTGAAGGTACTGACTTGTACCTCGGATGAAGAGATCGCCTCGTTATCAAGTCGAGAAATTGTAGCAATGTTTTGCGCGGCAGATAACATTCTGGCTGCAAGCTATCATGAGCAAATTCTGCATCAACAATGCCAGACGCTCAGCAAACAGTTACCATCTTCCAAAGAGCGACGTGCTAAAATTCAAGAATTACAGTGGGTTGCCTCAAAATTTCGTCGGCTAAAGAGGTCTTTTATCAGGATGGTATCTCAGGATTCTCTTAATGATATTGGCTTGTCACAATTAACTAGCGATGCATTGGTCGCGGCGCCAGTGGTCTATCGAAATTGTCCACGACAACTGACGACTGATTGGTCGCGAATCACCAAGTTGCGTAAAAAATACAGCCACTGTATCTACGAATGCGAAGCTCGCCTGGAAATCCCTGGTCTTACATTTACAGCCAAGACTAATGGTAAGTTCTAGAGCCAAATTGGCCTACTCGACCGAGTAGGTAGCAGGGTCCGCGTTACGCGGACCCTCACTGTTCTTGTAGCACATTCATCTCGTCAAAGCCAGTAGCAGGGTCCGCGTAACGCGGACCCTCACTGTCTCAAACCTCTAGCTTAGGTCAAATGTACGTTTTTTGAGACCAGTGCATGCAATACTATGAGCACACTAGCTTAAACTTGATTCGGCCTATTTTGTCAACTTTAGTTAAGACTCCAAACAATCAGATCGAGTGCTTAGAGTTTTAGCTAAGCTCTAAAGTTATCAGAATAGCATTCTATAATCTGTTAGTTATTTAGACGTATCCAGATATTTTGATATTATCTATATAAACAGGGGTCGGTCGTACGACCGACCCCTCAAATTCACTAACTTTACCTAGCGTACTTCTACGCGCACGCGTGGTACACTCTTGCCAGAAAAATGAGTTTTCTTAGTCTTCACAAAACTCACCACACCATCCTGTGCGGCATGAATTGTGAAATTGCGGCTCATGTAAGTACCAGGACCAGCGATTTTAGTAGCACCAGTTTGGCGAACTAAAACTTCACCATTACGCACTTTTTGCCCACCAAACCGCTTGACTCCTAGTCTCTGACCGGCATTATTATGTATATTTTTGGCGGTACCGCCAGCTTTCACATGTGACATATTAAACTTTCCTTAAAACTATTATTTCTCTGGCCACAAACTGTCCTTCCCTATGGTAAACCAAATCAGCCTGTGACGCATTCCTAAACTTAACTACATTATAGCGCAGTTTACTGATTTCGTCAAGAATATTTAGCGTTTCATAATGCCCGTCGGTTCTTAGCCAAGCTGGGACCGCGATCGTTACTGGCGTCTCGCTCTCAATTTGATTGGCTAAATTTTCTAAGAACCCCAAAATGATGCTTTTACACTCTTGCTTTACAGCCTTCAATTTGATTGCACTAGGAATTGTTGAGAATGGTCGCCCTAGGTAGGTCTCACAAGCTACCAGGTCTATTCGCTCTTGCCACTGATGGTGAGTGGCGTCACCCTGCTCCACTAAATAATTTTCTGGCTTTTGCAGCCATTTTCCTCGAGCAAGCCACTCTAAATTACGCTTGGTGTATTCGATCATGCGGGCATCCAAATCGGTGCCTTGAATTCGGTAGCCCATTATCGCCGCTTCCTGCAATAATACACCCGTACCACAAAACGGATCCAGTAGATAACTTTGCGAAGGCAGGTTGCCACATAAGTTAATCAGAATTTGCGCTAGCTTTGGCGGCAACATTCCTACTCGAGCATCTCTAGCCGGACGCGCCTGATCGCGCGCGGTGTAAGCATTAATATTTTGAATACCAATCAGGCGAAAGTAGCGGTGCTTAAACTTCAGTAGTTCCAAGTTTTTAGGATCAGCCAAGTGATTGTGGAAACTGGTTGCCGTCGACAAGATAGGGGTTTTATTCGGTATTACACGAACACTGCAACCGCGCTTTTTTAGCTGATTCTTTAGTCTGAGCGCCTCCCTCTGTGCTAGAAAAGCCTTTGCTTGAGGCGTATAATCCGAAATACCTAAAGCAATTTTACCATTACGTTCCAAACCGTCTAAAAATCTTGGCAGAGCCGAAGTGACCTCTTCAGCAATCTTCAAACTGCCACCTAGTCGATCAATTTGAGGTAGCGTTTCTGTCTCAAAGGTTGCTAGTTCCATACCAAGCGGCTTGACATTTTCAAACAAACTTTCAAGCTCGGCTAGGGAAATTTTTGGTTGCCGCCCCAACGCGGCTAAATAAGTCTTCACTCTACCATTATAGCATCATCGCTGAAAAACTTCAGCTAATTTCAAAAATCTTGTGTAAGTATCAATGAATTTCATCTTTGGCGCCTCAAAATACTGGGGCATCCTCATGTCTTATCTATATTGTAGCATACACTACTTAAAAAGTCAATAGTTTTTTCACAAAACCGCCCAAATAAAAGTCTACAAAGGCTGGCTGAGCTATGTTAAAATAAAAACATTATGTTCCGGAAAATTCTCACGATTTTAACGTTGATTCTCGTCGGAGTGGTAGTTTGGGGTGCTCACGAAGAGATTTTGGATGCGGTAAATTATCTGGCCAACACTAATCTTTTCTTCATTATTTTGCTGGTTCCAGAGCAACTATTCATGTATTATTGCTCTGGCATGATCTATTTTTCGTACCTTGCCGCCAAAATTCAGGGCGCTAAGTCGGATAGTCAGACTTCACTGACTGACCAGCTGGTAGCGCACTCCGAATCTAACCAGGACAAAACTGACGTTGCGTTGGTTGAGGGTGCTTCGTCAGCTCAAGCGTCTAGCGAAACTACGACAAAGTCCGCTAAAACCACGGTAGCTGAATCTTCTACTCCTCACACTTCAGCATTGGCAGTGAAGAATTACTCCCCGTGGTTATTGACACGCATCTCTTTCGAGCTCAACTTTGTTAACAACGCAATGCCGAGCGGTGGCTTTGCTGGTCTCGGTTATATTACTTGGCGATTTCGCATTTTTGGCGCCACCGCAGGTCAAGTGAGTTTTATGTATATTTTGCGCTACGTGATCACCATCTTAGCTAATCAAGCGCAGACCATCGTGGCAGTAGTAATCTTGATGTTGATCGGCGGAATTAAAAATGGTTCTTGGTGGGTCATTTGGATGACTTCGGCAGTCTGTTTGGGTATTATTGCTGTTATTGCTGGTATTATTTTTATTGCTAGTAGTAAAAAACGCATTACTTGGTTTGCCAAGCCCTTCACGAAGTTTGTTAATGGAGTAACTAAGGCTGTCACCTTTGGTCACAAACCTGAAGTGCTGCAGTACACCAAGGTGGAGCGCTACTTATTAGATATATATAAAGATGTTTTAATCGCACGCCAGAATAAGAAGATTTTGATTCGTCCAGCTATTTGGGGGGCGGTCTATAGTTTTCTAGAAATCGCTACCTATTGGCTAGTGGCAATTAGTATGGGGCATGTGGAAATATTACCACAGATCATGATTGCCGAAGCAGTCGCCTCAGTTATCGGTGCCGTCATGTTGACACCGGGCGGCGTTGGCGGCTATGAAGGTTCAATGATTTTTCTCATGTCTGCGTTAGGGGTCGACGCTGGTCTTGCTACGGCGGTCGTGATTAGTACGCGGGTGATTGTCCTGCTCGGCACGATTGTCAGCGGTTACGGGTTTTATCAAAGTGCCATTTCTAAGATTGGTAAGAAAGAGCGCGCCAAAATCATGCACGAAGTGGGCGAATGACGGATTTTACCGGTTTTGACGGTTGGCTCACGATCAAGGATGAGCAACATACACTAGATGTTAACCAACTAGAGAAGCCTTTTACGGTTTCCGAGTTTATTGAGCAGTGCAACTGTAGCTTAACAACGGATTATGAAAATATTCTGATCAATGGGGAAGTTGCCAGTTTTAAGGTGAATCAAGGCAAATGGGTGTTTTTTGACCTTAAAGAGGGTGACACTAGTTTAAATTGTTTTTTACCGCTTAGCCAACTCACCGTGGGCATTAAGGACGGCATGAAAGTGCAGGTTCAGGCTACTCCTAAATTGACTAAATGGGGCAGATTTTCACTTACGGTACGAAAAATTATGCCAAAAGGCGAAGGTAGTATTAAAAAAAGCTTTGAACTCCTGAAAAAGAAGCTTGCGGCTGAAGGGCTATTTGATCTAGCGCGCAAGCGTCCCTTGCCAGCACCACTCCAGCAGATCGCCGTCATTTCCTCAACGGGTGCCGCTGGCTATGCCGATTTTATTAAGATTTTGAATGAACGCTGGGGTGGGCTAAAAGTCTACGTGGCACATACGCAGGTGCAAGGAATTGGCGCGCCCGAGCAGATGATACGGGCGTTGAATTACATCAACCAACACCTCGAAGTAGACGTGATCGCATTGATCCGTGGTGGTGGCAGTGCGGATGATCTTGTAGTTTATAATGACGAAAACTTGGTACGCGCCATTGCTAGCAGTCGGACCCCCACTATTACCGGTATTGGTCATGAAGTGGATCAGAGTTTGGCGGATCTAGCAGCCGATGTGCGGGCTTCAACGCCTAGTAATGCTGCTGAATATTTGACTCCAGACCGTCAGGCCGAGATGATTAAACTCCGTAACCAGCTACGTAGCTTACGTGAATTAACACTGCGTGAAATTGCTAATCGCCGGGCACAGGGCCAGCGTCAACTTGAGGAGGTGAAACAAAAAATGCTCAGCGCCGTGGAACTGAGCTTAAACCATCTTCATCAGGAACAAAAAATGATTGCCGAGCTGAATCCGGGGAAAGTTTTAGAGCGGGGTTATGCTATGGTTCGTGGTGAAGTTAAAGTCGGGAACGAGCTAGAAATTGAAAGAATCCATGATCAAATTCGAGTCAAGGTGCTTAAAGTAGTCGATAAGACGACAGGGTCAGGCTAGGGAACAGCCAAATAAATTTCGCTTGATGCTTTGGTTAATTATATCGCTGTGATGTCGTTTTGACTAAAAAAGTTAAAGCCTTCGCTGAGATTGTATTTGATTGTGGCGCTGGCGTGGCTGCCTCGGTTACGTCTTTCATCCATCATCATTTTCCTCCTTTTCTTGTGATGGTCAAGTTATAACCCTAATTCTTTAAACTACTTAAGGCCTTAATGCCCTAAGCGCATCAAAAACCTAGGGCGGCTAGCATTTCACTAACACCTTATACTTTAATTATAGCACACATCATCTAAAAAGTCAATAGTTTTCGGTATTTTTTGGTCTTGTTCCGCAATTCTAGACACTAAGCATAGAGATAAGTAGCAATC
>CANOGH010000067.1 GCA_947565505.1 uncultured Candidatus Saccharibacteria bacterium
TATTCTTTTTTATTGTCTCTATCTGGAGTTGCGGAACAAGACCGTGTTTTTTTGTTTTTAATAAAAATAATTGGAGAGGCTATGCGTAAACGTGAAGATCAAGATTATTATATTGGTCTAGATTGCGGCACTAATTCGGTTGGTTGGGCTGTTACGGACGAGAACTACAATCTTGTAGAAGCGAATGGTAAAATTAAACAAAATCATCAGACCAAAACTAAGAAGAAGGCTCTTTGGGGAGCTAGGCTATTTGATGAGGCTGAAACCGCCGCTGAGCGCAGAGTTTACCGTTCAACTCGCCGCAGAATTCGACGCGCCGAGAATCGTCTCAAATTGCTGCGTCTATTGTTTAGAGACGAGATCTTGAAGGTCGATCCAGATTTTTATCAGCGCTTAAAACAAAGCTTTTATTTAGAAGAAGATAAGACTGGCTTGCAGCATAAGTCCAAGAATGCACTGTTTAATGATGACGACTTTACAGACAAAGATTATTTTGAAAAATATCACACTATTTGGCATTTACGTCAGGCAATTGTGAAAGCTAGTAAAGACGAGCATTTTGATGTCCGTTTATATTTTTTGGCTATTCAGCATATTCTAAAACACCGCGGGCATTTCTTGATTGAAGGGGAAATGAAAAATGGTGGTGAGGATTTTGGTGCCTTATACGACGAGTTTTGTACTGAAGCTGAGAAGTTGGGATACGCAATGAATTTTGGCGTGGAGTCAGAAGCTGAGAAAATTATTAAGAGTAAAACCACTAAAACCAATAAAAAGAAAGCTCTAGTCGAATTAATGTTCATAGAGGGCGATGAACTGGATGAGGATCAACCAAAAGGGCAAAAAGAATTAGCGGGCTTGCTGGTCGGAAGTAAGGTATCACTCAACCACCTTTTTAATCTTGAGCATGATGAGGATTATAAACTAAGTTTCTCTGAGGGTATATTTGAGGATAAATTGCCAGATATTGAAACGCATATTGGCACAAATAACCTAGACCTAGTCTTGCTAGCTAAAAGAATTTACGATTATGGTATTTTAAGTAATCTGTTGGGCGATCATACGCAAATCTCGGATGCGATGGTGGCAAATTATGAGCTGCATCAAGAAGACTTAAAGCAGCTAAAGGCAATTTTTAAACCTCACAAAGAGATTTACGACAAACTCTTTCGCGCCGAAATTTATGACGAAAAATTTCCTAGTTACAACGCTTATATCGGCAAGGCTAGAACGGATAAGCATAAGCCGGTGCAGCTTAGCCAAGAAGATTTCAATAAGCATCTCCACAAACTCTTTACAGAAATTGATTATACTGGCGAGTTACTAGAGAGGACAGAGACTGGCGAAAAAGCTACCAAACCGTTACTCTTACCCAAGCAGCGCGGCCAGGCCAAGGGGACAATTCCGGAGCAGCTACATCATAATGAATTAGAGATAATTTTAACCAAGCTCGCTCAGGATTATCCAAGTTTTGCCGAAGTTGACGAGAGTGAGAATGAAGAATACAACACTAAATGTAAAAAGATTGCTCAAATTCATAGTTTTAGGATTCCGTATTATTGTGGCCCGCTTGTCAATCGCAACAAAAGCCAATTTTCTTGGGCGGACGAAGAAATTTCAGAGCTTGTGCGCCCATGGAATTTCGATCGGCTGATTAATAAAGAGCAACGTGCGGAAAATTTCATTAAACGCATGACCAATGAGTGTACTTATCTGCCCAGTGAAGATGTTCTACCAAAATGCTCATTGCTTTATCAGAAATACATGGTATTGAATGAGTTAAATAATCTGAGAATCAATGGTCAGCGAATTGATAACTGGCTGAAGCAGGAAATTTTTGAGCGTGGTTATTTGGCGGGTGAGCTACATGGTAATATTACGCAGAAAAAGTTGAAAAAATGGTTGCAAGATAGTTGCTTAATTGGCGAAGATGATCAGCTTGGTGGTACTAGCGAGGTTAAAATTTTGCCAAAATTGCAAACTTATCAGGATTTTGCACGTCTTCTGGGCCAAGATTTTTCAAAACGGTATACCGCAGCGCAACTTGAGTCGGCTGTGCAGGCAATTACCATTCTGAGCAATGACAAAGCGATGTTGCGAACTAAAATTGCGCAGACTTTAAAACTTCCCGAAACTTCGTCAGCGGTTGACGGGTTATCGAAGTTATCATATAAAGATTGGGGTAGATTCTTGGAAGATTTTTTGAATGGCATTCGGGCAAAGGTAGACGGTATTGAGATGACCATTTTGGATGCGTTATGGCAGACTAATCATAATCTTATGGAGCTGCTAAGCAGTGAATTTGAATTTACGAAAGCGATAGACACATATAATAATTCGAAGAATCCGCCCTCAAATGAGAAAGTAACTTACGAAGATGTAAAAAACCTATATTGCTCTCCAGCGGTGAAACGCACAATTTGGCAAACCTTAAGGATTGTAAATGAGCTGACAAAAACACTCAAGCATCCACCGAAGAAGATCTTTCTCGAAGTTACTCGTGGAGGTGACCCACAAAATAAGGGTTACAGTACCGCGCGCAAGAAACAACTGACGGAGTTATACCATAAACTCAAAAAAGATCCCGAGGTGCAACAGCTATTAGAAGAGTTGGATGGTAAGGCCGACCGAGATTTGCAACAGAAAAAGCTCTTTCTGTACTTCACGCAAATGGGCAAATGCGCCTATTCTGGTGATCCGATTGACTTAGAAGAGTTAAATAACTCTAAATTGTATGATATTGACCATATTTATCCTCGTTCAAAAACCAAGGACGATAGTATTTTGCGCAATCTAGTTTTAGTAAAAGCGCAGTTAAATCGCGAGAAAACTAATATTTACCCAATTAGCACTGACATTCGTACGCGAATGCTGAGAATTTGGCAAAAATGGTGGCTTGCCGGGCTAATTACAAAAGAGAAATACGAAAGACTTACTCGTAGTATGCCGTTGACTGATGACGAACTCGGTGGCTTTATTGCTAGGCAAATTGTGGAGACTAGTCAATCTGTTAAGGCTATTCGTGATTTATTGCAACGGGCCTACCCGGATAGTAAGATTGTGATGGTGAAGGCTGGCCAGGTCTCCAATTTCCGGCAGCTCATGGGGGACGATAAGAAAGATCAGGAAGGTAATATTATTAAACCTGGTAAACCGGAATTTATCAAGGTGCGAGAGCTAAATGATTTTCATCATGCTAAAGACGCTTACCTTAACATCGTGGTCGGAAACGTCATGAATAGCACTTTTACGGATGATCCTCGCAGGTGGGTTCAACAAAGAAATATGCAAAAAACGGAATACTCGATAAGGCCGGAGATTTTGTTTAGGGAAGCTTATGAATACCGCAAGCCAGGCGGCAGCACTACAATTTATCCAGAAGTCAGTGGCTGGGACTTTGCGAATAGTCTCGCAATTATCAGCAATACTATGAAGCGTAACGATATTTTATGGACGCGGCGCAGCTATATTGAAAGTGGGGCTATTTCAGATTTGCAGCTAGTACCACGTTCAGAAAAGGTTGACGGACTGCTAAAAATTAAGCAAGATAAGCGTCTCGATCCAGCCAAATACGGTGGATATAACTCGCTAAAAGGTGCGCACTTCGCACTGATTGAATGTTTAAACAAGAAGGGCGAGGCCGAACGCCGGATCGTGCAAATTCCAATGATTGCTAAGACTGATATTGACGAATACGTTAAGAATAAATATGGCGAAACAGCGACGGTGATTTTGCCGGTAATCAGGTATAAAGCGTTAATTAAGATAAACGGATTCCCAGTACACCTAGCTGGTAAAAGTGGGGGAGGTTTAATATATTATCATGCTGTTCAGGTTTTCTTTAAGGATATGTCTTTTAACAAATATCTCAAGGCTATCAGTAGAATTATAGTTAAGGATCGAGAGCTACGAGGAAGGTATGAAATAGATAACATAAGAGACGCTGTAAGTAAAGAAAAAAATCTTAACGCTCTAGAACTCATCTGTGACAAACTGTCAGCCTTTAGCAAAATGCCGGGCCTTACCGGTAAGATACCGGAAATTTTAGATAATGCAAATAAATTCAGTGGACTGTCCGAAAAACAGCAAATTGTGACGATATATAATTTTTTAAAAATTTTAAAATGCAATGCGGAAACTGGAGATTTATCAAGCTTTGTTCCACGAGCTGCCTTCATAGGTAAAGCTAGTACGGGAGAAGATGTTGTTAATAAAGTAGATACAATCTGTATTATCAACCAATCCCCAACTGGTCTCTACGAAGAAATTATTGACCTCAAAACTGTTCAGCCGAAATCACCTAAACTACCACAAGGATCAAAACAGTCCAAACGACCACGCGGCTCGCAGCCACCAGAGGAACAAGCCTAGATGTCGTGGCGGGTGGTAGTAATTTCGAGTCATAGTAAGCTAGATTATAAAATGGGCTCGCTAGTAGTACGTAGTGAGGTGGGTGAGAAACGTATCTTCCTTGATGATATTTCTGTCCTAATGTGCGATACAACCGCAGTGTCTCTTACGGCCTATCTATTAGCCGAGTTGACTGCGCGAAAGATTAAAGTAATTTTCTGCGATAATCAGCACAACCCTGCTTCCGAGCTCATACCGATGTACGGCAGTTATATTAGTAGCGGCAGAATTAGAGAGCAGATTAAATGGAGCGATGAGCTTAAGGCGCGAGTTTGGCAAAAGATTATCCAGCAAAAAATCACTAACCAGGCTAAAGTCCTTGCTAAAATTGATAATCTAGAGAAGAGTCAACAGTTGTTGCGGTTTGCCGAGGAGGTTGGGCCTGGTGATGTTACTAATCGTGAGGGTCACGCGGCTAAAGTTTATTTTAATGCACTGTTTGGATTGGATTTTTACCGCAATATCAATGATGTTAGAAATGCCATTCTTAATTATGGATATAGTATTATTCTGGCGTGCTTTAATCGAGAGATCGCGGCTAGTGGCTATCTAACGCAGTTAGGAATTTGGCACGACAACGCTGAAAATCCCTTTAATTTCGGTTC
>CANOGH010000068.1 GCA_947565505.1 uncultured Candidatus Saccharibacteria bacterium
GTTCAACAGGGGTCAAACGAACAATTTAGTGATTTATATTCGGTTTGGCAGGGGCACTCGGAATCGAACCAAGATCTACGGTTTTGGAGACCGCTATACTAGCCGTTGTACTATGCCCCTGTATGACATGTATTATAGCACAGAGATTTTTAAAAATCTAGTTGGAAATAAATGGCTATTTACTATCGCTGTTACAGTGTAATTTCTTAGGCTTACCGATAGGTATCATTCTCTTCATTTTTGTCTGATAATTAGGGTTTTCGGGTTTATTAATATATCCAATTTTGGTTGTGAGATAGATTGACTTTTTATTCTATTTGAGCAAGATAACTTTGATGTTGTCTTTGTTGTTAAAACTTTTCATGTGCGATATTGTCTCAAACCTGCCATGATTGGCAGGTTGTTCGAATTTTTGGAGGTATTTCACCCCTGATAAACTATATTTTGTTCGGGTTAAACCTGCCAATCATGGCAGGTTTAGATTATAAAATGTTTATGATGTAGCTGTCAAATATCAGAGATTGATCATTAATATTATATATGTAAGTTTTATGTCTTGGTGTTTGCTACGGAGGTGCTGGTTGGTGTTATATGATCAATGTGTTTATGTTTGATTTTTAGATCAAGTATAAACTCTTAATTTCCTGTTGTGAGGAGCTGGGACGTTTGATATTGGGTTTACTTTAGATGAAGTATAAACTTTAAATTTCCTGTTGCCTGACAGAATGACGGAGTAAGAAAGATCATCCGTAAGCTAACCTCGAGTGGTGAGGATAGATTTAACAAGAAAATTTAGCTTGGCTTTAGGATAAGTGTGATACAATAGAACTACATGAAAGCGCAAAATACGGAGTTAAATTTATGTTTTCGGTTGAGATTGCCGCAGGCTTTGGTTGGTAAGGAGTTGATGGCGACTAATTCTCCTGACGATTCGCCAGAAAGTTTGCAGCAGGCGGTAGAGCAGGCTTTCGAATTGCGAGAAGAGCGGATTTTTGTGGTAACAGCAAAGAAGTTTTATAATCCGACGATTGAATTGATTGAGAGCAAATTGAGGAAGCATAGTGAGTTTCGGGCTTCATTAATTATCCCTCCGAGTTGGCTGGAGTGGGCAGAGAAATATTATGAGGTTTTGGTGACGCGGGTGCGGGGCGTGGTATTGTCTGGCAGGGTAGACTTGATCTATCAGTTACCAGCGCGTTTGCCACTTGATACACGTAGGGAGGCCTTACTAGCGTTGGCTAAAAAAGTAAAATTAGACCAGGACCATTACTGGAAAGTATTGGGGACGAAGTGCCGAGCGGTATGTGTGGAGGAGCTTGATTACGCAGATAAATTTGCTGGGCTAATGGAGAAGTTTGGTTTTGAGGTGATTTTATTACGTAAACGTCAAGTTTTGGATGAATATCAGGATCCTAATCAGCTGTATCTACCGGCTACCTGTAAGCAGTTGCTTGCGGTGGTGCAGAATGATGAATTGGTAGAGCGCCTAGGTAAGCGGTCGCGCTTTGAATCTACGGACGGATCATTACTAACTCCAACTGAGTTTTTGAAGGAGTTGCAGGTAGAGGGGTTGAAGGGGCATAGCATTAGCTTGGTATTAGATGCAGAAAAAATGCAGCTGAGTGATATTGTGGAGGATGGTATGCTGGCTTTTTTGAAAGAATTGATTGACTTGTGGCTAGGGAGTGGCTTGCGTCGCTTTACTGCTATGTCGCGCATTGCGGATCATGGTGTGCCGGTGGGCGAGATTGTGCAGGATATAGAGTTCGATCCTCAGAAGGAGATGGCTCGTATTGCTGAGTATTTGCAGGAAAAACGCGCTGACGAAGCGAAGAAGGCTAAACCAGTGGTTAGCATGAATGCTGGTCGGTCGGATGAGAAGTTGCCGCAGGTGGAGAAAGTTCTTCCGGAGGTGAGCGTTTCAAAAATGGAGATACCGAAGCCAGCAGCGGATGAGGTGGCGATAGTGTTTGGTAAAAAGCAGCAAGCCGTTGGGGCTTCGGATGATAATGTGGTCACGGTGAAGCGAGTTAAGAAAGAGACTAATGTAGTAAGACGAACACCAGTAGAGAAATCTGCGGTGCAGACTCGACGTATGCCTAAGCCACTCCCGGTTGATCAGCCTGAGAAGATTGCCGTGTCCGTGGTTAAGCCACCCAAGATGCCTCGTCCAGTAAAGGCGCCTGGTCATTTGCTGGACGAGAAACGGCAGAAGGAGCCGATTCCGCAAAGTAAGGAGCAGCTTCAAAGTTCGGTGCATGAGGCGGTAGATTTTGAGGAATTATGGAAATTTGATGAGTCGGCCGTTCAAGAAGATGTGCAGTTGAAGAAAACTAAACTTCCAGGTATTGGTGAAGTTAAGCAAAAATTTCAAAGTCTTGAGGTGACGCCGTCGAATGATGGCGATGACATTGGGAAAATTGATTACGATTTAAGTGATGACGTGTCAGATACGGGAGAGGTGGTCTTTAAAGTAATGGAAGTGAATGGATTTGGTGAAATTTATGAGAAAAATCAAGAAAATGGTTAAAATAGGTTTACTTTAGGGTGGCTTTGTGCTACAATTAAGGTATAATGTCAAAGAAGAATAATACAAAACGCAAGCTTGTGGGTTTGGTTTCTGAGGGATCAGGGGTTCGTCAGTATTATACTAAGAAGAATACGATGAATACTCCAGATAAGTTGTCTTTGCGAAAGTACGACCCGGTTTTGCGCAAGCACGTTCTCTTTGTTGAGACGAAGAAGAATCTTGGTCGCAATGAGGTGAAGGAGAAGAAGCGCTAAAGTGAGCGGAATCAGAATATAAAATAAGAGCATTGATCAAGGTCAGGCTCTTATTTTTTTGGTTCGGATTTGTCCTGTCATAGTGCAGTGTTTAATTGGTATGCCAGTACTAAAGGAATTCGTGTGAGATGAAGTATAGAAAGTGATTTGCAAAAAGTGTACGAAGTGATTTTGTGATTATCGAGCGTTTCTCGTTGCTAAAGAAGTGGAGGGCTCTAAGTTTGATCTCGATTTTTGAGGAGAATATATCTATTTGTGCAATAAGATCAAATGATGCTTTCGGTAATGCTATCATCTGAAAATTTTGGTTTTCGTTTTTTCATGAGGCTGTTCGTATGGTAATTTAGTATAGCCGTATGATGAATGCTAATCTTGATAGGTAACTTGGTTCTTCAGTTGGATTTCGCATCTCGTAGGAGCGCGAGTGGAAAAAGTTGGTTTTTCTGAGTCGATGCCTGAGGAAGGAGAGTGAAGCAAACCAAAACGTGTCTTGTTTTGTAACTAGTGGGGCAACAGACTGTGGCAGTAATTGTTCTGTGAGTATCGATCGCTACTAATGCGTGTTTAGGTACTGGGTATCATACTATCTCAGTTAGCATGATTTTGAGAGTGTGGTGCTTTGTAGGAATAATGAATTAACTATTGCTTAGTGCTAGCCTTTTACTTAAATAGATTCCGATAAAGACGTAAAGATTTAGAAAACTTTAATTATTATAGTCAGAAGAGCTTACTTCTTTTCTCTAATAATGTAGCGGGGACGATTCTTGACTTCAAGATAGGTTTTAGCAAGGTATTCGCCAATAATACCGAGAAAGAAGAGTTGTAATCCGCCCATAAACATAATTATACAAATGAGACTGGGCCAACCCGTAGCGGGATCACCAAAGATTAGGGTTTTTACAATAACAATGAGAATGATAATGAAAGCAATGAAACAAAATAAAATACCAAAAAAAGCGGCAAGAGTTAGCGGTACCGTTGAAAAAGCCACGATCCCCTCGATAGCGTATTTAAATAATTTCCAGAAAGACCATTTCGACTCGCCAGCGACACGTTGGACGTTGGTATACTCTATCCATTTAGTTTTGAAACCCACAAAGCTCCATAGCCCTTTAGAATAGCGATTATATTCTTTGCAACTGATAATTGCATCAACTACTGGGCGACTCATGAGTCGGAAATCACGTGCGCCGTCAACCATTTCGATATTACTGAGATGATTAATAATTTTATAAAATTGACGAGCAAACAAGCTGCGAATAGGCGGTTCTCCTTTTCTGGTGACTCGTCTGGTGGCTACGGTATCATAACCAGATTCAATGTATTCAAACATGTCTGGTAAAAGACTAGGCGGATCTTGACAATCAGCATCCATGACGGCGACATAGTCACCCGTGCTCTGATCTAAGCCGGCAAGTAAGGCGGCTTCTTTGCCGAAATTGCGTGAAAAAGTGATATAGTGAATTCGTGGATCGGTTGCGGCGAGCTTCTGAATCATTGCTAAAGTATGGTCGGTACTGCCATCGTCAATAAACCAAAAGCTGAATTGATAGGTTTTGAGTTTTTGGGTGATTTTTTCAGCTTCGGCATAAAAATGCGGTAGACTCTCCTCTTCGTTATAGCACGGAATGATTAGGTCGACAGTTTTCATAATTATTCCGATTATAGCATAGTCTTTAGAAAATATCCATAAAGGATCTACATGTTGTAGGGGCTCGAAATATGAATGATCTTGTCGTTTAGGTGATCAAGTTATTTTAAAAGTATTCACGTATTAATAATGAGGGTTATCTAGAGAAAAAACCTGCCGTGATTGCGGTTATTTACTGTGATATAATATACTTAGGGATTGCGCTTGGAATGATGAGGTCATGCTCCGGTTACCAGGCGACTCCCATTAATGAGAGATTTTTGGTTTTTTTAGTTCTAGCTCGAGCGTTTGGATGACAAATATTGACGCTGATTTCGTTAGTCAGCCTCTAAAACCCGTAGATCGTATTTTAAATATTTTACGATCTACGGGTTAAAAAAGTCCAATTAGAGATCATTGAATTGACTTAATCTTGACGGTTTTACCATTAAACTCGAAGGTTTCATTGGTTTTGCGTGCCAGTAACTCTTTACCAAGAGGAGACTCGTTGGAAATTTT
>CANOGH010000069.1 GCA_947565505.1 uncultured Candidatus Saccharibacteria bacterium
CCAGCCGAATACTATTCCGCTAACGTTGCATTTGAGGGTTGGATGTAGGTTTATGATTATTTTACAAGACGAACAAATCCATACTACCATACTTCCATTATAGCACACATAGTTTAAAAAGTCAATAGTTTTTATGGTTATTTTACATAAGATCAAAGAAATTATGATTTTTATAGAGAGCGTCAAGTGTAAATAATATTGTATCTTTTTACAACACTCAGGCTAAAAACAGGGCTAAGATACATTCTTCAAACAAATATTTTTTACAACATATACATAAAACTATGTCTTCAAATCATCTCCAGATAGCTTTCCCCGGTTCGACAATGGCAATAAAACTCCGCCCCCGTAATACCATATTTTGGTTGTGCATACTCATATAAGCTCCAGCGCTCGTCCTCAGTTCTTGAAGGTAAAAACTGGGCCAGTTGACCGTTTTGCTCAAATACCCGCTTAAAAGAAGACAACAATTCCTGCAAACTGCCATATTGATGAATACCTGAATACTCTACTTTTGTGCCATGAAACATTGGCTCAAACCAATACCAGTAATCCCCCCACGATACGCCGAAATTGAATGCGATGGGCAATTATCGTCATCAATGTAATAATATAGTAAAAAAGTTTTCACTTCATCATAATGATTTTTAAGCCATACTCTCGCAAGCTCTGTCATATCCCAACAATTTCCCACTCTATGTTCAAGAAATTCCGCGGGCGACTGCAACCGTGCTTCCGTCTGCCCCTCAGCCTTATAGCCATCCCGGCAGTAGTAAAAATATCCCCATCTCTGGCAAAACCCGAAAAAACTTGCCTCATCCATCGCCAGCACATCCGCCAGCTTCATTACTCAGCTCTTGCCTCCAACCAAGCTTTTAACTGATCTAGTTTCACCTTGCATTCCCCATCCCTCGTTCGCACACTGACTTCCCTCGATGCAGCGTCCTTTTCACCTACTATCAACACTACCGGAATCTTCATCTCCGTTGCACGCTTAATCTTTTTTCCGAGCGAATCGTCACTCCTATCCACCTCGTATCTCAACTGATTCCCCCTTACCGGCTCTTCCAGCACCACCCCCTTCAGTACTTCCTCAATCTCCTTTACATACTCTTCCACTTGGTCATTCACCGTCAGGATCCTCACCATTTCTGGCGCACACCACAACGGGAACCAGCCGCCGGTATGCTCAATAAAGATGCTCATGAAACGCTCAATTGCACCAAGCAATGCACAGTGCACCATAATTGGCACCTTTTTACTACCATCTGCATCCGTATATTCCAAACCAAACCTCGCCGGCATCGCATAATCTAGCTGGACGGTCGCAAGCTGCCATTCTCTGCCCAAAGCATCTATTGCCATAAAGTCCATCTTTGGACCATACATCGCCGCTTCGCCAATCCCCACATAATACTCCATTTCGAACTTCTTCGCCATTCGCTCAATTGCGGCTTGTGCTCTTTCCCACATTTCCTTATCACCGATGTACCCATCTCCGTCATCTCGGAAACTCAAACGCAATGTCAACTTCATGCCGACCCGCCTGTACAAGTCCTTAGCACTCTCAATTAACTCACCAAAAACCCCCTCTACCTGATCTTCTGTACAAAAAACGTGCGAATCGTCCTGCGTAATAGCTCGCACCCGCGAGAGACCGCCCAATTCGCCCTTTCGCTCATCTCGGTACACCATTGTCGTCTCTAGATATTTTACCGGCAATTCCTTGTAACTCCTTGGCACGCTTGCAAAAATTTGACTATGATGCGGACAATTCACCGGCTTCAGCGCCAATTCGTCACCACTTTCCGAACTCACGAATTTCAATAATTCGGGAAATTTCTGATAATGACCGCTAGTCTTATATAAATCTACCGTCGCAATATGGGGGATACATACCTTACAATATCCAGCTCGCACCCGATACCCCTGTGCTAGCTCATTCAACATGTCTCGCAGTATCGTTCCTCTTGGCGTAAACAGCGGCAAACCAGAACCTACCAAATCAGAAAAGCAGAATAATCCCAACTCCTTCCCCAACTTTCGGTGATCACGCTTCCTTGCCTCTTCCTGCTGCGCCAAATAAGCCTCTAGCTCTTCTGCCGTTGCAAAAGCCACCCCATAAATCCGCGTTAACATCTCCCGTTTCTCGTCGCCACGCCAATAAGCCCCGGCTAATTTTTCCAGCTTAAATGCCCCAATTTCGCCCAAATTCTCAACATGTGGACCCTTGCACAAATCAGCAAACAAAACTTCACCGCTCTTAGGATCAACCAAATCATAGAACGTAATCACTTCATGTTCAGGCAAATCCTCAATCAATTCTACCTTGTATTTCTGTCCATTCGCCTTGGCCCACTCTAGCGCCTCCTCACGCCCCACCTCGCGCTGCACCATCTTGCAGCCACGGGCAATTACGCCCCGCATTTTTTTCTCAATTTTTGCCAAATCAGCATCCGATACTTTGATATCGCCAAAATCAATATCATAATAAAAACCATTCTGAATCGCCGGTCCCACCCCAAAAGTTGTTGTTGGATAAAGCTCCCGCACCGCCGCAGCTAACACATGACTGAGGGTATGACGCATTTTTTCTACTTCTTCCATAGCTTTATCCTTTCCGAATAGCTAAACTATTCATTCTATATTATCTACATCCATTATACCACTTTCCCCATACTTTTCACATAAATCACCTAAATTCATGAAGCTCACCCCAACCCAGCTTTTAATTCAACCTTGCCACACTATTACTCCTTCCACAAATAAATATTTTTAAGTTTTATAATAGAATTTAGAGCATTGTTCTTGGAATAGTTTAGTGGATTATGCAGCAAGGCCACTTCTGCTATAAAACCCTTCCTTTTTTTTATTGTCCGTGATAAAATAAGATAAACCAATAAGGTCGCTAACTCAGTTGGATGTTCGAGGCGCCTGGTCGCCGAGTCAAATCAGAGATCGTGTCTCGTTTATACAAACGAGCACTCTAGCCAACGTCTTAGCTGCACCATTACGTGTTTTAACAATTCACGATTTTGCATCAAATCATGGGTCGCTAACTCAGTTGGCTAGAGTGTCTCGTTTACACCGAGGAAGTCGGGGGTTCGAATCCCTCGCGACCCACCAATACCACGTAGGCATGAACTTTGGTTCGTGACTAGGTGGTATTTTTGGTTGAGAAGGGATGAGAACCCCGGTTCGGAAATCGTAGGAGATGAGCGAAAATTAGAGCTTGCTCTAACTTTTCCGAGACGACGCCCGATTTTATAAAATTGTTTTACAATTTTATCTTCCCTCGCGACCCACCAATACCACGTAGGCATGAACTTTGGTTCGTGACTAGGTGGTATTTTTGGTTGAGAGGGGATGAGAACCCCCCATTTACAGATACAAACTTGAACATCAAATTAAAAACGTATTAAATCGATTTTACTAATACCACATAAAAATACAAACCTTTCCCTTAGGTTTGTTAAACGTCGCTTAATTTCTTCACCATTTTTTCAAAACCCAGCCTTATTACCCATTACGATTCAACCCACAAAACGATCAACTCCTTGCGTGCGTCGCATTAATCTAAACTCCATTAGAAAAAGCTGACCTCAGTCAGCCCTTCTAAAGTTCTCAAAAATTCAAAACTTAAATTTTCTCAAATCATGGCAGTTTCACTCACCCCCTAGTCCCAATTAGCCTAATCCATACTGCTTCCTAAAATCCTCGACTGATTCATTCTTCAGAACTCTTTCCGTCATCCAGGAAATCACTTCCTCATCCACATTCTGCGAAAAAATATCAGAATAAAGCAACTTTTCTTCATCCCTCCCATCAATCACCCGAATCAATAAAGTCTCCTCTACTAACTCAGTACTAACAGCAAGCTTTAAAATATACTGAAATTCTTCAGCCAAGACCTGCCTCAATCTGCCAAAACGTTCCAAATCTGCCCACTCCTCGCCAAGCTCCAGTTGCTGCGTATTCCATTGGTTCATCATTTCAACTAATTTCTGCCTTCTACGGAGTTCCGTACGCAATTGTCGCACATCCTGTCTCCGATAACCCACATGAATACAATGCAAATTTCTCATCTTCGCTCCGTATTCCGCATAACAAAAAGTTACAAAAGATATCACGCACACTAACACACCAGTTATCACGAAAGTTAACAAAAAAACATTCTCATTAAACCGTGATACCAAATCCAAGCAAGCCCCACACAGCACTGGCACCGGTACACAAATCAGTTCAAGAGTGAAGCCTATCCATGCATAACCAGAACACACATACCAATAAAGCGCCAATGAACCTATCACTAAAGTCATATAAAATGAAAATATAAACCCGAGCGTTACATCCATAACTAAATCTTGTTTCAACCACCAAACCATCGAAAATACATAAAAGACCAGCAGAATTTTTCCCACGACTTCCGCAATTTGTTCTGGCAAAAATCTGTCAAGCTTATACAGCTTACCAAGCAGACCATTCAAACCATAATTTAATAAATTTAATTCCTCAACCAATTGCTGAGCTTCTTTTTTGTGCTTCCACATTAATTTCCCTCCTTTTATTCAACGCGTCGGCCACAAATCACATTTCTGGAGTAAAACAATAGTCATTCCTCATACAGGGTCTTGTCGCATAATTCCAACTAAAAGCGTCTACTCCTCCTGGTCTGCTTTTA
>CANOGH010000070.1 GCA_947565505.1 uncultured Candidatus Saccharibacteria bacterium
AAAATATAACTCCCGGTATTACAACTAGCAGTTATGCTCTACAAAAACTATTCGCTCATTTGCCGTTTAGCCGAGGTGGCGTTGCGGCACTATGCTTAGTATAGATTCAACCAATCTTCGGCGGAAAGAACACTTTGTTTATGGAGTAGTTTACTGGATTTTATCTCGTTTGAGTTTGTAGCATTTTGAAGCTGAACGTCTTTTAGAAATACCGGATGTCCTAAACGCATTTTTTTGAAATCATGCTTAAGCTGAGTTTGTTCCAGAGTTAGCATATTATTGGTGCGATAAAACTCTTCCTCAACTTTTATTTGCTCATCAAGATTTACAGAGCCTTTGCTACTATTATCCTTAGTTTTAATCTTACTATACGCCACACCATCAAAGTCGTTCTTGGTCATATCTTCTTCATTAAACTCGCAAATGTTATTGGAAGAACTGGAACCGTCAATCTTCATATCTTCCGCCACACGTTCCGAACTAATACACCACTTGTATAAACGCTTGTACCTTATATTGGAATAGGAAGAAACGTACTCTAAAAGGACATAAAGTTCTTGATCGTTGGGCTTGATTTCCAAGTCTCCCTTAGTGGTATATATGGGAATGAGATCGCCATCCGTAGAGCTAAGATCAGATCCACCAGATGGCATGCCACTCCAGTATTTTATACTTTTCCATCTATTAGCTGATAAATTCATAACATTTTTATATTCAGACTGGGAGATGACCGCAATTCTAACATCCTTAGCAGCGAATTTGCCGCAATTAATCATATTAAACCAATAAATCATTTCTTGCGATTTGCATGTGGTAGCGAGTTTTGGCACTAATGGTCCGTTGCTATGGCAAAAACTGACACCAAACCTTACGCATTCATTTGGGCCAGTAAAATAGAAATCGGGCATGCCAGTTAATTCATTATTATGCTTATTGTCTTGACGATCCTTAATGTAGGTTACAATAGCAACAACGGCACCAACTACACCAACTAATGTCGCTACTATAGTCGCAATGTCCGCCCAATCTGATAGTTTCATATAGCACGTATTATATCATGAAAATCTATTCCTTACAAGGATACAGTCTACAAATCAAAAATCGGCAAGGTCTTGATCCACAGAACTTCATACCCCTCAGCTTCTAGCTTCTGCTTTTCTTTAATCATTGCGTCTAGCCGTTCCACTTCATCTGCCACATTCCATTTGTCAAGGCACTTAAAATCATATAATCCGTCTGGAGACTTGTATTTCATAATGGTAACACTATTTTCGCTCGCTGGGTTCATATTGCTCTTTCGTTTTCTCACATTGCTTTTAGCTTTTGTAAATGCTTCTCATGGGCTTTCTTGGCCAGTTCGCAAAACTTTTTCCGCATTATTTCTCGTTCTTCGCCCTCGAGCTTTTTACTCCCGCTTTCGGTAATCTCAAAATATAAATAATCATTGCTATCGTGATTCATACGACTGGACTGTTCAGCGTATAGCACAAACTTATCGCCCATTTCCTCAAGATAATACGCAAAGCCACCGAACATACCCGGAATAGATATAAAGCATTGCGTATCAGGTTCTAATAAATCTTCAGTAATCTCCGGAAACTTAAAATCATGTTTTTCAGATAGAACTTCCATAAAATAAGGGAGTCTGCCACAACGTTCCATGAGCAGATCTTTAAAGTTCTGTTCTAATTTACTGAAACTGCTCGTGTTATCTTTTGTCATGATTTTCCTAGCTCCATTTTACCATCTTCCACAACTTAGCCCATATTGAGAGCATAAAGCTTCGGTTAGTTGACCAGAATAGCCTCCACCAAGTATCTCTGCCATTATATCATCATCTGACATACCAGCGTATTCACTATGGGAACGTGCACTACTTACAGCTTTAGCGACGCAAGCGTTGGTTGCCGCTTCTGAAGACTTTTCAATAGCCTGAAAATTAGCAGTATTTCCACTAATTGCCGCCATACAAAAAGCTATTATGTAATTGTCGTTGAGATTATAATCGGGCTTTTGGGTTGGCTGCGCAGGCTGAGAGGGTTGGCTTGGGGCGGAGGGCTGGCTGGGTTGAGATGGTTGGGCAGTAGAAGTGCTTGGTTTAGAGGCGGAGGAACTATTAGTTGGCTGGCTATTATTAGAACTCAAGCTATTGGCTGGTTTTTGCGTAGTGGCTTGCGGTTTGTTATTTGTGGCAGCTGGCTTTTTGTTGTCAACTACCTGCTCCCCTTCGTTATTATCGTCCTTAGACCCTCCAGCTTCTCCAATTTGCATATCTTCTTGTTTGGATAGGTAGTTGTCATCATTTGAGTTGCCAGCGACAATTTGCGTCTCCGCGTATGGTTTGTTGGCATTTATAATCGCTACCGTTCCGGCAGTGCCACCTGCTATGATTGCGACCACTCCAACGCTAAGACCTACCTTTGTGGCAAGACTTGCACCTTTAACAGCGGTTAATATAGACGTAAAACTTATCATATATTCATACTCCTTGCCTTGAATTATGTGACTTTTTTCGCTAAAAATAAACCCTAATTTGCGTTATAGCCGTAATCTCCGCGAGTTAGTAAGATGTTCTTCCACCAAGACTCTCTGGCAATAATTGCTTCGTCATCAGTTGTAGATTTGTAGATATCAAGGATGGAATAATGGAAATTGTCTTTAACATAGTCTAGACCTTTTTCTTCAACTAAGGCTTTCAGCTCCTTGTTGCCGCCATGCCCATTTTCTGCGTAGTTCCGCCATCTGCCCAGTAGCATATTGTCACCGTAAGCCGAACCGACATAACGCTTATTGGTGGCAGTATCAGTTATAAGGTAGACTGCCTTTTGATTTTCTAGTGCCGTTTGCCAGTTTTTGAATTTCAAAACCCTGCGTAGATCGTTCCATGACAGATCTACGTTCTCGTAGCCTGGAAACTCTTCGCCGAGTTCATTGTACGGGTGTTCGAGAATAGCTTTGACATATATGGAATCGATGTTATCTTTATTGCACACGACGACGTTTCTGCTCTTGTTCTTGAAGTGTACTACCAGTCGACCGAAGAATGGAGCATACTCGGCAAAACTTTCTTCATCAGCGTCAACCAAAAACTTACTATCGTCCAGCACCCTATATGCGTTCACTAACAGCCAGTCCTTATCGGAAGAATATGGAATAAAGCAAAATACAATATCACCGTTCTTGAACCTTTTATGACTGTCAGGGTTATGAGTTTTGACTGACTCCTTAACAACGGCAACCTCGCCAGAACGATACATATCAAGCAAGTCAAAATACCTCGACTGACTACCCAGCTTCTCTACAATTTCCGGAACCTGTTCTTCGACGTTATACTGCCAATTACTATTGAAGACGAGTTTAAGCTTACCCATGTCTTCGTCTGACAGATGGATTAAACTGGTGAATTTGATAATGCTCATTTTTTTGCTTGCCCTTTCCGGTCGCCTGATAACAAAAAATGCGACCATGTACTAGTCGCTTAAAACTTTGACAAATTAGCTCCATGAACCGATTTGCGTACATAGCCGCATTTCTTCATGGAGTCAACGGTTAAAACCGTCAGCTAATAAATCAAAGTCTTAAGCGATTCTATTATACCACATTACGTCACAAAAGAGAAGATACGTTACAAACAGAGGTGGAGCTTGACAATAACAGGTGTAAGTAGTAGAATAAAAACAGAGGATTATAGTATGAAAATAAAAACTAAAGCCTACAATAACGTTCAGACAGTACTTAGGTTTCTACATGATAGAGTAAGCGAACAACATGAAGACTGCACTCACGCAATTAAATTAAGAAGTTCAGATATCACAGACATGTCGATGGATTCCATAGTAGATACTGTGCGTTATCTTGAACAGCTTGAATACGTAGAATTTACGATGGAAGAATATTATTCAGAAAAATACCACGAGATTAAAAATCAGTACCTTAAGTTAGAAGAAAAAATGAACAAGAGTATTTTTAATCAAAATAGCTGTATGAACATGGCGATACGTTACTTTACGGACGACGGTAAATTGTTGCAAAACCTCAAACAAGAACTTAAGCAGCTGAAACATGATGCTGAAGTAGAAATCTTAGTTACTCCAACGGGGAGATTCCAAGAGGGTTGTAGGAATTTTGGGATTACAGGTAAAGGTAATGTTATCTATCGATTCTCTTACAATGAGAAAACTCAAGAAGTCGCTATCAATAAACAAGTATTTCATAAGTGTGCGTTAAACTCTAATCCAGATGAGTTTTTGGTTGCAGCTATGCGAGTGAAAAAATATGGCGAGCCTATTCTGTGGGATAATTCTAAGCGTGAACCAAACAAAATTCTAAACGATATCAAGCTAACTAAGGTTCTATCAAGATTGTTTTTCATGCCAATGTCCCAAGATAATGCAACCTTTACTTTTAGGCGGTGTGTTACAGAATTTGACATTGCTCGAGAGAACATAAACACTAAAAAAGTCGACTTAGCACTCAAAAAGTTGAGTGAGTAATATCGAAGCATAACAGGGTTTAATCCGGAAAAATCCGGATTTTTTTGTACGCAATGCCGATTTTCCATAAACTCGTACAATAAGAGTACAACCTGACGAAAGTCGGTAACAAATAAATTTAATCAAAGAAAGGAATCCTTCGTGGACGTGGTTTTTGATGCCAAAAATCTGAAGCGACT
>CANOGH010000071.1 GCA_947565505.1 uncultured Candidatus Saccharibacteria bacterium
CGTAACAAGGCATCGGTACGAGAACGTGTCGATGGATTACCTCCTTTCTAGGGAGATTGATGCGCACATAATATAAGTTTTACGAAAGTTATGTGTAGCTAGGTTGATCGGGTTAGTGTTCGTAAGCTTGGAACACTAAGACTGGATTTATCCAGACCTGATAAAGCTTCTAACTGTACGATGAATTGCACAATTAAGTTGTTAAAGCAGGACCAGACTTAGAGTCTGGTTTTTTGCGTAATGAGCCCCTCGAATTGTTAGAGATTCATTACTCTTTATGAGATCCTAGAATTGTCAGGGTGTAAGTTGATGAATCCGGTGCATAATAATGGTTGTCATGCAAATAAAGCCGGTGAATCCGAGATCGCTAGGTCTTAGTCTGGCGGGCGGTTATTAGCTTTAGATGGGTTAATTTATTTAAATCTGAAGACTAGAATGGCGTTCCGAAGTAAAATTATACTGTAGCGGTGGTTTTTTATGTACTTTTGAGGTAGAATAATCATGTATGATGAGAGCAATCGTAATAGGTAGTCCAGGTGCTGGCAAAAGCACCTTTACGAAGGAGTTGAGCACTATAAAAAGAGTGCCATTATACCATTTAGATATGCTTTATTATCAGGAAAATGGTCAAATTGTGCCCAGAGAAGTTTTTGAGGAAAAGTTGAGGCAGATTTTGTGGAAAAGGGAATGGATTGTGGATGGAAATTATCAGAGAACGCTGGAGCGGCGTTTGAGTATGTGTAATACAGTTTTCTTTTTGGATTATGCGGTCAGAACATGTTTGGCTGGGGCTAAGGAGAGAATTGGCAGCGAACGGGATGATTTTCCTTGGGTTGAAGAAAAACTAAGTGAGGAAATTCGGTCTAAGATTATGAAGTTTCGGGACGAAAATACCCCGAAAATATATGCACTATTAGAAAAATACAAGGATGGAAGAGAAGTGATAGTTTTTAAAACTAGAAATGAGGCAAGGTATTACTTGGATAAGCTGAAAGAACAGGTGAAGTTTGGCAGATAGAGGTTAGGGGTGATATAATATAATTATGAAGATTAAGCAAGGTAATTGGGTAAATAGGCAAGAATTATGTCTGATTTTGAGCAATTGCTTGGCTAATCGTATGCGATGCGGTAATTTTTTTAGTGGTTGTCGTGGTGCGGGGGTTTGTAAACTGGTATAAAGGTGAGGCATTCATAGAGGAAAAGAGATGGACAGAGACAGGGATCGGCGAAATGTGCAAGATGAATATCGGGGCTTAAGCTTGGAGCGTATTGTGGAACTTTTGGGCGACAAACGTTTGCTGCTAGAGGTGGCGATTGAGAATTTGGAGCGTGATTTTAGTGTGGGGACGATTATTCGAAGTGCTAATAACTTTAATGTGGCTAAGGTGCATATTTTGGGAAAGAAAAAGTGCAATTTGCGAGGTGCAATGTGTACAGATAAATACTTAGAGGTGGTGTATTGGAATGAGCTGGAGGATTTTTTTCGCGATCAACGAATGAGGGAACGAGAGGTGGTAGCGATTGAAAATCATGATGTAAGGGTGAGACCTCTAGTGAATAAAAAATTTATTCAGAGAACAACTTTATTATTCGGCAGTGAAGGGAACGGTTTAACAGAGGCGACGTTAAAAATGGCGGACGATGTGCGTGAAATTGAAAGTTTTGGGTCAACTAGGTCGGTTAACGTGGCGGTGGCGGCTGGAATTGCAATGTATGAGTGGGTGAGACAGTGCGTTCTTAACGGAGGTGGTGATGGCTAGGAAAAAGGGAAATAAGGAACAGCAACAGGGACGGTTCACTGAAAAACGTAGTAAAAAAAAGGTAGAAACGAAGGAAATCCGGGAATTAGACATTTTTGCGATTGAAGTACAAGATGATTCTCAAGAGAAGATAAACGAGATACGACAGCAGAGTACGAAGCAAGAGTCTCGGATGGCGGAAGCGGTGAGAAATGATGTGTCTACCCAAAGAGAGGGCGGTGTGGGGAAATTTGGAGGAATTAACGGCTTATGGCGGAATTTGAATGCTGAATTCCCGTGGATCAAGATTGCGGTTGTGATAATTGTGATTTTGGCAGTTTTTGCGGGTTTTAAGTATCACAGGATGCAAAAATCGACTTATATAACGTCAGATAGCACGGTTTATGTCGGGACGAGATTAAAACCACCTCTGAAAAAGGCGCGGGATTTAAAAGGGAAAAAGTTGGTAGCTTTAACGTTTGATGATGGGCCTTCAGTGGTGACTCCCCGATTATTGGATATTTTAGCGGAGAAGCGAGTGCCAGTAACTTTTTTTGTCTTGGGTACTATGGCGCAGGGGCGCCCAGAGGTGGTGAAACGTGAAGTGAAGGATGGTCATGAGGTGGCTAGTCACACCACTTGGCATCAGGATTTGTCAAAATTGAACGTGGAAGCAATTCAATCCGATATGGCAGAATCCTGTCGGATTTTGACGCCAATTTTAGGGAAATGTAGTGATTTGGTGAGGCCGCCTTATGGGGCGATTAATAATAACGTGAAAGTGGGGTTGGGTAAGCCTTTAATCATTTGGACGGTCGATACGGAGGACTGGCGATCTAAAGATGCTCGAAAAGTTCGAGAAGAGGTTAAAAGAACTAAATTTGACGGTTCTATTATCTTGATGCATGATATTTATGCTAGCACGGTGGATGCGGTGCCGGGAATCATTGATGACTTGCGGGCAGAAGGATATGAGTTTGTAACGGTTTCGGAGATGGCGGAGTTCAGGGGTGAGAAGTTGCAGAATGGCGTGGTTTACGGAGCTTTTGGGCCATAAATTGATACGAGCGATAATTTTGGGGTTTCGATTCTCCCGTCGGGCAATGTCGTGGCAGTGCGATCGAAAAAAAGCTAGTTTATTTTTTCGAACCGATATCAGAGGGGGGTGAAACAACCGAGATGTACTCTGTCCTGCGACGGCGTTGTAGAATGATTTTGTAGACAAAATTGATGCTCGCGACTCGCGAAACGACAGATTGCTGTTGTAACCTGTTAGGGTTTGCTCTGGAGAGGTTGATTTATGAGGCTTGGTGACGTAGCAGCGGGTGATAAATGATTATCAATAACTCAAAATGGGATTTTGGGCTTGATTTAGTGGGAGAGGTGTAGTAGAATGGTGTTATAGCGTATGGCTATTTTGTGACCATTCGTTATTCTGCTTGGGGCGTATTGAGCAGTTTGCCTGTATTTTGATTGAGCTATAGGCAAGATTTAATAATTCAGATGTGTAGCTTAGTTTTGAAGGAATACTGAAGGTTTCCAGAGGAGCTAGGTGTAGGGGGCTTGTGTTTCTGGTTGAATTAGTTCAGCAGGAGCATAGGTAGGGTTTATTAATAATTTGGGGATATAGCTCAGCTGGTTAGAGCGCTAAACTGATAATTTAGAGGTCTGTGGTTCAAGTCCACATATCCCCACCAGATTTTAATAATTTAAATGTGTAGCTTAGTTCTGAAGGGAAGGCTGATGGTTTTTCGGAGAATTGAGTGGTTGCCCGTGCTTTAGGCGGAGTAGTCTAGTAGGGGCATGGGTGAGGTTTAATAATTTGGGGTAATAGCTCAGCTGATTAGAGCGCTGCCTTTGCAAGGCAGAGGTCCAGGG
>CANOGH010000072.1 GCA_947565505.1 uncultured Candidatus Saccharibacteria bacterium
AAGCATAGCACTATTCTTTTTTATTGTCTCTATCTGGAGTTGCGGAACAAGACCGATATTTCGAGTTAAGAATCACTTAAAGTCACACAAACATCAACAAAATCATTGACAAAAATCCATATGTGTGCTATAATAGAAGGATGAGGTCTCTCTAATTCTGTAATAATTTAGCCAATTTTGCCTTAATACCGGTCTCGGCTGGTGCGCCCGCCATTGTATCCAGGGCGACACGCAATAGACCAATTGCGGTCATATATGAATAATCAAGTGGGGTTTCGGTGGCATTATGAATGCCAGGAATATCCTGATACTCTATGAGGTGCACAACCGGACGACGAGCAAAAGGCAAGTCCTTAAACCAGTCAGTCGTAGCAAGCGTCTCTTGCAGTTCTAAAAGACCAGCACCACCGCCACAAAGTAAGATTTTGCTAGGCAAAAGTTCCGATAAATTAAACTCCTCGAGAGTAATCTCAACGCCAGACAGCCAGACAGCCAGATTCCGCCTAATCGCTAGGAGAATTTTCTCTTTCGTGTCATTTGCCACTCGTGCTGGGATATCAATTGATAATTTATACCTTTCCGCAAGGTCAAAGTCAATACCTAAAGCCTCCGAAATTTGATGAGTAAAACTACGCCCACCAATGCCAAACATTTTTGTACCCTCGACGCCGCCGTCATCAACAACCGCAATGTCAGTCGTACCGCCACCAATATCCATCACAATTGCAGATAGTCCACTGTCCACCTCATCACCAAGACAAGCACGACAAACTGCAAATGGCTCTACGGCAACCGCCAACAAGTCGAGCGATAACTCTGCACAAACCTGTTCGATCGCCGAAACATGAATCATGGGCGCAAAAGCGGTATAGAATTGGATAGAAATATCCGTACCTTTAAAACCAATTGGATTAGAAATCTTGTAACCATCAATCATAATTGACACGATCGCCGAATTAATTAGCCGTATCTCCACATCAGGGTTATTAGTCTCGATCGCTATCTCTTTTTTTGCCTGTTCACCCGCACGTTCCTGCACTCGTTGAATGATTAGCGACATTTCCTGCTCGGTAAGCGGTTTATTACCGTTTTTACGACGATAGCGAATAGTCGAAGTATTGCCTCTAACTAATTCCCCGGCAATACCGACTACGGTAGTTTTACAGGTGACGTTGGCCATTCTTTCAGCTTGCGCCAAGGCACGCTCGCAAACTGCTACCACCCCAGGAATATCAGCAATCGCCCCCGCATACATATTACTAGCTTCTTGATGTGCCCTGCCGATACCGATAATCTCGAGGCTGCTCTGCTTATTTTGTCGAGCGATAATCGCCTTAACATATTCGGTACCAATGTCCAAAGCTAAGATTGTACCATCATCACCTTGATCATTTCCATTTTTTGCCTTGAAAGGCTCTTTTTTATGTTGTTTCTTTTTGAATCCCATTAGTTTTCTAACTCCATCTCATATTCATCATACCAGTCATCATAGCCATCATCATAATAATCATAATTATCATAATAATCATCAAGATCATAAGCGCCCCCAGCGGCAAGTATCATGAGCGCCAATAATTCAGAAGCATCTTCCTCATTCATTTTGCTAGCAATTAAATCAATCAGATCCGTAATGGGCAAATATTCCTCTGGAGATTGATACTGATAGTCCCCATAAGTAAACTCTATGCCACCAGTAATTGCGGTTCTTGACTGTTCACCCTTGAAGAATAAACCTTGAAGCTGATGCGACCAATCGTCAACTGCCACAACGAATTTGGTTTGATTATCATCGACTAGCTCTGTGACATCATCAGGATTAACGTTATCTATACTTTCAGAACTACCGGTAGCTGCACGCAAACACTTCTGATAATCTTTTGTTACGTCCAGGTCAATCAGCTGGTTGGCAAAATCCGCCACTTCTTGCGATTTAAACCCTACATTGTACAGTGTTCCTTGCGACTGCGCCGAGCGTACACTATCAAGATCCCAGCTGCGATCATATTCCGAAACTTCTAAAAATGGAGATTGTCGATAAAGATTAGCATATTTTTCATCCGTGAGTAATGCTTGGGAATAGTCTTCAAGGCAAACAAATAGATCTTCGTAAGTCGTGACAATTTCCCGATCAAGGTCATAATGTCGTACAAGCTCCGGTACAGAAATCTGCCACCATTCATCATCTACTTTTTGCAGTATTTCTTTAAGATCTTGATACTCTTTAGCGCGAACCGTCGTGTCGTCGTAAACCCCGGCAGCAAGTTGCTCGCGCTCGATCTCTTGAAATACATCCATTAATCCGTCAAATTTCAAAAAAATCACGTGATCCGTTGAGATGCGATAACTGAAGCCCAAGGTAAGATCATCATTATCTATCCGTTTGACTACTATTGTACCTTTTTGTTCCGATGGTGCAGGCATTCGACTGCTATTAAAGATATTAATTTCAATACCGTTCACATCTGAGGTAATTGTTGACTCATCAATCGGAGCAAAGCGTAAAGTTCCACTAACTTGAAGATGTTTGGCGGTAAGCAAATTACTAACCGCATCTGCAACTTTGCGGGTAGGATTATTAAAGACGACAAAATACCAGGTAAAAATTCCCGCCAAAATCGCTACTGCAAGAGCTACAAGACCAATAATAATGCTGGTACGTTTATTTTTCTTAGTTGAGCCAGCATCAAATTCCTGCAAATTAACCTTGTCAACTTGAGGCGTTGTCCGAGTTGTCACTGCGCTGTCTTGAGCAGCTACGGGAGTAGGACCAGCCTGGCTACTCACCAAGTTACTCGCAACTGCAGAAGTTGAAGCCTCGCTCGCAGCATTCCCTGGTGCTGGTGTTGTTATCTGGGGCTGACTAGAAATCTCAGGTTGCAAAGAGCTGGGATCTGAAGGCACGTTGTTGGTACCCTCAACTTTTTCAGCGGGTTGACTAGTACTGACAGGGTTATTTTCTGCGGTCGCGACCGTTCCTGGTTGACTTATTTCATTATTTATGATCTGGGATGGATTATTGTCACCTTGAAGCTGGGGGGTTTGCGGTTGATCAGTATTTGATACGGGACTAGTAGCACTACTAGCACCTTCGTCGTCTTTTGGGGACATTTTTACCTCCTAGTTTTACAAGCTTTATTTCATTATACACGGCCCGGATTTTTTTGTAAACTCTAGTTTTCTTTAGTTTGCGGACATTTTAGCTGGTACTCCTAGGCATAATGAGCGAGCTAACTCGTTTTCATACTGCAGTCTTTTTCGGTTTTCATGAAACATAAAATTCAGCAGGATAACCAGGTTATGAGATCTAAAATCAACTTTCCCAGAGCAAGCTGCAGCAAATTACTATCGCAATCCGTTCTTCCGCTAGTCACGAACATCGCATTGATTTTGCTTACATACCTCA
>CANOGH010000073.1 GCA_947565505.1 uncultured Candidatus Saccharibacteria bacterium
CTAGCGCAATTGATACCACAGGACTAGAACTAATGTTAATCCTTGTTGATGCTCGATCGCTAACTTCACCTTCAGCGTTCGCCCCATTTGATATGATGGGTAAAAGTAACAAAATTACCAGCACTAACAACGCACCGGCATTCAATATTCCCATCGCATTAAAAAATTGATATTTTTGCAGTATTTTGATTTTACTCATCATACCTCCTGTTTATATTTTGTACCTCATTTCGGCCAAACTTAGTCAACTCACTAATCTGGCCAAACCTATGGCGCCGCCAACAAACCATGGAGGTAAAAATCGCACAAGCTCACGAACCAACTCTTCCCAAAATCGAACTCCCGCCTACTTCTCTTAGTTTACTTTCACTAATTAGAGCTCACCCTTGGTTAAATTAAAATTCATCGTCATATTATTGCTTTCCGGTACTCAAACTAGCACCAAAATAATCTTACACTCTTCGCCAAGACCTCAATTGATTTCACTCACTATAACTATAGTTATAAAGCATTCATCCCCTTAAAGCCTCAACTAAGCACATCTCTCAAAAGTCCAAGCAAATAATATAACGCTAAGCCGTGCTATTTTTCATCACAAAAAACGGCACCATAGGGCGAACATACAATTTGCCTAGTGAATTTTGCAATCCAAGAACAAACGGTAACCTATGATGCCGTACATCTTCTTGGATTTAGCGCAAAATATCACCAAAAACCATTCACTAATTCACAAATTGTATGTTCACTTTTAATTCTAGCATACTTCTTACGATTTTTGGAAATTTTATCCACATTTTCTGCGCACTTTTCTCCACATTAAAACTCTTAGCAGGGGTAATTAATATTATGCGCCCTTACAATTACGAATCGAAAACAGCGCACCATAGAATCATTAAAAGCAAAATCTTATTTCAAAAAACTATAATCCTATCATCCCCTAAAACCTCTTCCATTTTGTCCAAAATCACAACAAAACTATTTAATATAGCCATATTTTCTCCCAAAAACCACTAAATCTTCTTTTACTCAATTTCCACCCAGCAAACCCCAACCTTTTCCAAATTTTGCAAAGATCAAAAATGAGCGTCCGCACATGGGGCGCCCATATCATCAAAACTCATCGTAGCAACTTTTTTACTGATGGTATCGCCACAGCAAAACTCTCAACTGCCATTTCCGCATTAACATATAGATATCCTCCACAAAAAAGCCGTAGTCCCGATCCGTACCGGCATAAATTCCAACTAATCTTCCCCTGTAGATTAGTTTCAGTGCATCAAATTCAATCCGCACTTCCGGACATCTAACGATATGAGAGATTGAAACTTTTTTATGAACAAACTGTCCAAAATAATCCTCCACTTTCACTGGATATGCACATAAAAAACCACGAAACCTGTCAAAAGCCAGCGAATGTTTCCTATATTCCGCCACGTTCTTTTCAAACTCGTAGAAATCACCCATCAGATTTGGCAACGCCACTGCAGACAAATTTGCATCATAGTTTTCTCCCAAAAAGTTTGCCACCCCCTCTTCTACACAAATCAGTTCATGATGTTTTACACCAGGATAATACCTTTCCCAGAAATTCTGCGAAAGGCCAGCTATTAACTGATAATATTTCTCCAGCCATTCTGTTACCAACTCCTCAAAGCCTTCTAGGTTAGATGCCTGGTAATCCTCCAGGTACTCCTGACGCTCGTCAAAGCACTTCACCCAATTCTGAGCCCGCTCCGCCATGATCTCTTCATCATTCATCGAGATGTCATCCAATATTCCTGGATCTGGCAATACATTAGCGTAGCCAAATGGAAAAACAAAAAAGACCGCCTCCTTTTTTGCGACAACAAGTTCACCATCCCCACAATTATCATACAGGGCCGCCTCCTTGCGCATATGCACGTAATCAACTAAATATTTTTCACAGCAGCCATCGCCTAAATTCTGCGTCGCCACCAAATCCTGCTGGCAGGTAGAGAACATCACATGCTTAGCCTCTGCGATTTTTTTCGTAACGATAAAGGCTGGCATGTCAACCAACGGTCCACCTTCCGTCATAAACTTACCCCAAACCACCCAGGTAGAATTAGAATTAAAACCCAAATTCATCTCGTCCACCATTTCATCAAACCGATAGAATGGTAAAACTTCCTGAAGTGACTTTCTCTCTATCATCCGAGGAGACTTCTCTTCCGCTTCAACCGTGTTCGTTCCCTGGATTCCAGCAGGTTGCAAGTCGAAGTTAAAAGGCTTCCTCCCCTCCATCCTGACCATCTCCTTCGGCACACATAAAGCAATTGATAACGATTGTGGTATTTTCCCGTCTAAAATCACTACATAATAATTTGAAGTAACCGCCACTTCTCTTCCTAAAATTTCCGCTAATACATTCGCACTCATCATTTCTTGACCTCCTTACACTTAGACGTCCATGGCCCTACGTCTATCCCTCTGTTAACTCTGAATATTTTCATCTTTCAGTATATTTTTACACCTTCATCAATCTCACCACCTCCGTTATTTCCGGATATTTTTCACTTTCCAGCGCTCAAAACCGCCCCAAAAAGCTCCACAATTTCACAATTTTATCCGAAATCACCGTTTTTCAATGCATCAAAAACCATCCAGAAAAGCATAAAATGCTACTCTGTTTCTTAAATAACTATGGACAACTGCCCATAGTTATATATTATCACACTTATGTCAAAAAGTCAAGATGCAGTCATTATTCCCGGTCTTGTTCCGCAATTCTAGACACTAAGCATAGAGATAAGTAGCAATCATGCTA
>CANOGH010000074.1 GCA_947565505.1 uncultured Candidatus Saccharibacteria bacterium
GAATACTCAGATGCACTCATCGAGCTTATACTTACTGTGCGTGTTTTGTTTCGTTAAAAACCGCTATTCACCAAGCTTCCGCTTACGCGTCTCTCGCCTGAAGAATTCCAGAATATCACCTTTTTCTAAATTAATCTTCTTCTCTGTCTGCATCGCCAAACCACCAATCTCATTTTCGATCAGCTCCTTAGCCTCAATATGCTCCTTTTCTAGACTCTGCACCTTCGCCTCACCCAACTCCTCTTCTTTACGTTTTACACGCACCAAGCTACCAACTTCAGCCCGACCGTCCTTCACTTTGCCACCAGCAATCAACTCTGTCTTAGTAATGCGAAACACTCCCATCACTTCCATATGGCCAAGCTCTGTCTCAACAATTTCCTCATCCAAAAGATCTTCCATACTACTACGTGCATCATCTAGCAATTCATAAATAATACGATAATTGCGCACCTCTACGCCATCACGGGCCGCCAATTTTGCAATATTAGTCGGTACGCTCACATTAAACCCATAAATCACCGTGTTGTCTCCCGCCGCCATGTAAACATCATTCTCCGTTACATCCCCCACACCAGTCGCAACAATATTAAGCGTTACCTCACCCTTTGTATCGATCATTTTTAGCGAATCTACCACGCTAGTCACTGAACCAAGTACATCCCCCTTAATGATCACGTTAAAGACTTTCGAATTATCTACTACATTCATCATTCTCAATAAGTCAGTACTGGTTACGTTCGCACTAGCTGCTTCACTCGCAATTCCTTGAGCATTTAACAAAGCTGCTTTACGAGCACTCTTTTCATCCGCATATTCTAAAAATTTATCACCAAAATTCGGCAGATCCTTAAAGCCAGTCACTGTTACTGGAGCCGATGGACCAGCCTTACCCTTAGGTTTCCCCTGAAAATCCACCATTGTACGAATCTTACCATAGCTACTCCCAGCCACCACAAATTCGCCTACTTTCAATTCTCCACCAGTCACTAATAAATTCACTACTGAGCCCTTACCGGTCTCCATATGCGACTCAATCACGAGACCCTCAGCTGGGATCTCCACATCGGCCTTCAATTCTTCAATATCCGCTACCAGCAAAATACTTTCCAGTAATTTATCCAACCCCTCACCAGTCTTAGCAGATACCGGCAACATTATAATATCGCCGCCCCAAGCCTCCGGCATCAATCCATGTTCCGCGAGTCCCGCTTTTGTTCGCTCTACATCCGCACCTTCGCGGTCGATCTTATTAATTGCAACAATAATTTTCGCATTCGCTCCCTGAGCAAATTTAATCGCCTCAATCGTCTGTGGCTTCACCCCATCATCTGCCGCCACTACAATTACGACAATATCCGTCAACATTGCTCCATGCTGCCGAATTGCCGCAAATGCCTCATGCCCTGGCGTGTCCAAAAATGTAATTTTACGGTCATCATATTCCATCTGATATGCCGAAATATGCTGTGTGATGCCACCAGCTTCCGTGTCAACCGTTTTCTTCTTCAATAAGTTATCCAACAACGTCGTTTTACCATGGTCAACGTGTCCCATCACTGCCACTACTGGCGGCCGCACCACTGCGTCTTTGCTTAATTCTCTTCGGTTCTCATCGGTCAACTTCGCCGCTGTATTCTTTCGCTCAAGTCGCACATTCTTTAACCCCAGCTCATCAATCATAATCTGAGCCGTCTCAAAATCCAAGCGCTGATTAATCGTCGCGACAATACCATTCTTAAATAGTTCACCAATAAGCGCCGTTACCGACAAGCCCAACGCCCCCGCCAGCTCGTCTACCGTAATCGACCCTGCGATGCGTATAATTTTTTCCTGTGGACCAATCTCCGAGTTCATCGCAAGCTCCTTTCTCAAATTTATTTTTTATTCAACCACAAAATAACTGGCTATCATGTACATTTCAAAAACACAATCAAACCAACGCGCCAGAAATACCTCAACTTCTAGCACACTTTACTTCCGTCCATTATAACACAGTTTTTCAACTTTCCAAAATATTCTTACGAAATTAATTTCATTATTAGGTTTCAACCCTATTTACACAGGCGCTTCATCATTTATAAAATTCAACACGCCACCCTGCACGCTGCTATTATCACCAACACCCAAACATAAGCTAACAACTCTCCAACAAAAAATACCGCAATAGTTTTACGAATCAAGTACCTACTCAACTCTAATCCTCAGCACAGCATAACTAATAATATAAAGATCAATACCATAAATATCCTTAGTTCTTCACTTCTAAACATCGGGGCAGTACACTAAACCCTAATCCCATTTCGCGACTTTTTATGAATCTAATTTCATCAAGCCTGCAAACTATTCGGGTTTTGGGAGATTCATAACCCTGTTAGATAACATCTCATTCAGGTTAAACTTGCCATCCGTGGCAAGTTATACATGCTAAAGTATAGTTAAATCCATTGCATCGGAATTCTTCTTCAAAAGTAAACCCTCCAGCACAAACTGAAGGATTTACTATGGCTCCCGGGGCCGGGCTCGAACCGGCAACCTCGAAGTTAACAGCTTCTTGCTCCACCATTGAGCTACCCGGGAACATTCTTAACTTACCCCATTATACCACGTCACCCCGCACCTTAGCAAGTATTTTTTTCAATTTTGGGTCTTGTCGCATAATTCCATCAAAAAAGTAGTGTTATACTTGTAATATGTAT
>CANOGH010000075.1 GCA_947565505.1 uncultured Candidatus Saccharibacteria bacterium
TTGGTGTATCTTACCGACATCTTAGTATGAGGGGTAAGAGATATTTACGACAAAAGTTAATGGAGAAAAATAATGATTGACGAAGAAACCTATCAACGACAACTCAGGTCAAAACAGGGTCGTCGCAAGATTCGACAGAAAGGTACTGGTGATGATTTTGCCTTGGCTGTCGGCATTCATATTGGTAATGGGAGATTCATGTATAGGATCATAGAGGGTGAACGTAAAGGACAAATCCTCTGGGAAGGGCAGGTTGAAATTAAATCGAAAGGAGTAAAATAAATGACAACATTTTTCATTTCCCAGCCCATGAACGGAAAAACCGATGAGGAAATTAAGGCTGATCGTAGAAAATGCGAAGCTTGGCTCACTAAAGCCTTTGGGTCCGCTACTATCATCGATAGCTTTATTGCAGAGGATGCGCCAAAGGACTGCAAAAATATTCCTGTGTGGTATTTAGGTGAATCTATCAAGCAGCTTGCAAGAACAGATGTACTGGTACTATGGGGCGATTGGATAGACGCAAAAGGATGCTTGTTGGAGCGAGAGGTAGCTATTAAATATGGCATTCCTATTATTGAGAACGGAGGAGAATAAATGATTTTACCAGTATCAACAACTCATTATCAACCTATGTATATTTATCAAGACAGCGTATCGGACACGCAAAAGTGTCTAGAGCGAGCTGAGCATGCCGACATTCTACAAAAGACTCTCAAAGACGAACAGCTCACTGATGAAGAGACGGAGCGTATTGCAGCGTGCGTCAAAGAGCAAAAACAGTCAAACAAAACTGCGGTACTTATATACATGGCTATTATCGTAGTACTTATTGTATTTGGTATTGGTATGGTGATAATGCTACCTTAATGAAAACGTACGCAAAAGCGGAGGATTAGATGAACAAGCAAATTGATATAATTACTAATTTTGCACAGGACAACAATGTTCTAACCAAAAAGGACGAATTCGACGGGTTTAAGCCTATGCTTAAGCGGTTTATGGTGTGGGATAGACATAATAAATCATTCCGAATTAATAACGACAATGATACTCAGGTATTCGATATGGCTACGCTCATTAGCTTCTATATGTACGAGGCTGAATGCGGAATACCTTATACCGATTTTGATTTAGTTCAATCCGCCAATCTCTTTGATAAAGATGGCAAGGAGATATTTGAGGGTAGCATTATTGACTATGACGGAGATGGTGCCGCGCTAGGCGTGGTAGTGTCTATTGATGGTCAGTGGCAGTTGAAAGACAAGTATGGCAATCTAATGTTTCTTAAAGGTGCACCACATCAAAAGTTAGTCGGTCACATCCTCTCAAACCCAGAGTCGATGGAGGAGAAATGAGTGGTGTACTAATTATTTGTGACATTGACGGAGTGTTGGCTAACTGCGAACATAGGCTTGAACATTTGAGCAGGAAAGATTACGACATTTTTTATGGAACCAAAATGGCGGATGATACTGATATTGAAGAGGGACGCTTATTGGTCAACGCATTGTGTAATGCTGTCACTAGCCCGAGCGCTATATATTATGCCACTGGTCGGCCAGAACGTATGCGAAATCTTACCCTAAATTGGCTCGAAGCGCATCTTATGCCTCAAGCTCGATCGGATCGTCTATATATGCGTAAAGACGTTGATTATCGCCCGTCGCCAGAATTAAAGGTCGAACAAATAGAACAAATACTTAAAGATAGAGAGGTGATAGGCGGTTATAATCTTATTGGCTGGCTCAAAGCAGTATCAGATGCCGTGACTAGTATTATTACAGGAGAAAAGGAACAGCCACCTACCGTTTATTTTATTGATGATGATCCAGAAAATGTGAAAGCAGTTTGCGGAAGATTCCCATTCATTACTGGTATTACATTTGGTACTAAGAGGATGGAGGGGGTATGATAGAGTCACGAATTATTAAGATTAGCCATGGACTCAAACGTTATGTTCCACAAGCAAGAGTAGGGTCAGGATGGAAAGAATATTCTACTCAATATAATTCATGGTGTCATTTCACAAGTTGCATAAACTCAAAACGGTGTTTTACCAAGTTTGGCGCTCTGCTTTTTCTAAAGATGAGAGCCAAGGAAATACTCAGAGATAGAGTTGTTTGGGAAGGCAAGATTGAATTATAAAAAAGGAGGTAAACATGGTGGATAATTTTACCGCACGCACTAGATTGCGTGGAGAGATTTTATACTATGAAGCTGAGTGGAAACGTACACCTGAGCAACATCACTCGATGTTTATAATTAGGTTTCTAAACGGCAAACATGCAGGAGAAAGATATTACGATAAAGCCTGCGCCATAGCAAAAGATGATAAATGGAAAATGGAGGAAATAATCAATGACTAAAGGTTTTACAGAACACTGGATGGAAACATGCGAGCGCGAGAAAAGACCGTTCTATCACGGTTTTAATCCGATCAGAATTTCTGCTGAAGCACTCGCCAAAATGAACGAATACAAGAATAAACTCACCGGGAAGCATAAATCTTTACTGGAGGCTAGTCGCGAATACGAGAAAAAACTCGAACGAGAAGCAGAAAAACAAGCTAAAGCCGAGCTAAAACGTCTGAACGGAGCAAAGTCATGCTAAAGCTAACCTATTCTGGCAG